>CAMWTF010000078.1 GCA_947177105.1 uncultured Lachnospiraceae bacterium
CGATGTGGTGGGGCATGAGTGGTATGCGGGAGCGGTGGAATGCGCTTACCAGAATGGGATCATTCCGCCGCAGATGGTTACAGGACACCGGTTTGAGCCGGAAAAGCCTGTCACTATGGAAGAGTTCCTGACATTGGTTATGCGCGGATATAAGAGCAGGAAGAAAATGCCGGAGGAAGATTCTTGCGTACCGGAGGCGGCCTGCGAGCCCTATTGTATTCCCTATGTGCGGGCGGCGTATTCCCTGGGCGCAGTAAAAGCGGGGGAGGACCTGAAGGCAGTCATTACAAGGGGCCGTGCGGCCATAATCTGCAGGACGCTGGATATTTAATATATAGGAGATTGCGAAACGCAATAACCTGAATGCAATAATTTAGGCAAGGAGTTTTATATAGGATAAACTCGGATTTGCGGAAAGAGGTAAGGATGAAGAGGGTAGAGAGAGGGAGTTTTACGCTTCCCGGTGAGGCGGGTTATGAGGAATTGACATTGAAGCTTGCGGATAAGTGGG
Source organism: uncultured Lachnospiraceae bacterium (assembly GCA_947177105.1). Lineage (GTDB taxonomy): Bacteria > Bacillota > Clostridia > Lachnospirales > Lachnospiraceae > Acetatifactor. The sequence continues at coordinate 512 of CAMWTF010000078.1, forward strand.
GGGCGGATGTGATCCGGGACAGTGACGGGACTGTGCTCTCTGAGGAGATCACAAAGGCGGGCTATGGTATTTACTCCACAATCTGCATTATCAGAGACCACAATGAATGGGCGAAAAAGAATCAGGATAAGCTGCAGCAGTGTTTCCTGGTGACGCACCCGGCCACCGCAGAAGGCGGGAGTCTGACCATTGCGCTGTTGGATGGTTTTTTCGCGGAGCAGTTCCGGGTAAATGACAGCGCCGATTCCATGAAGTATTGGCAGGTTTATGACAGAACCACGGACACTCTGGTTGACGCCGCCAAATGGAGATACGACAGGGAAAGGCAGACGGTGACGCTGGAGGACATAACGCCCTGGCACAATTATACGGTGAGTTTTCTGGCATATCGGATATGGGAAGAGATATCCATGTACAACCACACTACCAACAATTGGGACAAGGAGCACCTGATGCAGATCGACCCGGTGTATCCCGAGGCCCAGGCATATATGCTGGATTGGATGACAAAGTGGTGCGAGACCCATCCTGACACCACAGTGGTGCGTTTTACCTCTATGTTTTACAATTTTGTCTGGATCTGGGGGAGTAGCGCCCGGAACAGGCAGCTCTACTCTGACTGGGCATCCTATGACTTTACTGTAAGTCCCAAGATGCTGGAGGATTTTGCCAGAGAGAAGGGGTATAGCCTGACGGCAGAGGATTTTGTCAACCAGGGAAAACTCCATGTCACGCATATGCCCTGCGACAGGAAGAAGTTGGACTGGATAGAATATGTCAACCGCTTTGTCATAAGCTTTGGCAAAAAATTGATAGATATTGTACATAGTTACCACAAAAAAGCTTATGTTTTCTATGACGACAGTTGGGTAGGCATAGAGCCTTATATGCCTACTTTCAAGGAGTTTGGCTTTGACGGCCTGATCAAATGCGTCTTTTCCGGCTATGAGGTGAGGCTCTGTTCCGGCGTGGACGTGGAAACTCATGAACTACGGCTTCATCCCTACCTGTTCCCGGTGGGGCTTGGGGGGCTGCCCACTTTCACGGAGGGCGGCGATCCCACTTTGGATGCAAAAAAATATTGGAATAGCGTAAGACGGGCCTTGCTTCGGTGCCCCATAGACCGTATCGGGCTGGGCGGATATCTCCACCTGGTAGAAGGTTTCCCGGATTTTGTGGAGTATATTGCCAAGATTTCCGACGAGTTCAGGGAGTTAAAGCAGCTGCATGCCGCAGGGAAACCCTATGTCTGCAAGACAAGGGTCGCGGTGCTGCATTTCTGGGGGAGTATGCGTTCCTGGACGCTGTCCGGCCATTTTCATGAGACTTACATGCATGATCTGATCCATATCAACGAGGCTCTCAGCGGCCTGCCTCTGGAGGTCAGCTTTATCGGCTTTGAGGATGTGAAGGCCGGCGCGCTGGAGAATGTGGATGTGGTCATCAACGCCGGGGCGGCCGGCAGCGCATGGAGCGGCGGAGACGCCTGGAAGGATGAGGAAGTGGTGGCGCGGCTGACGGAGTGGGTACACGGCGGCGGCACTTTCATCGGTGTGGGTGAGCCCTCTGCGGCGGCGGGATATGACAGCTATTTCAGGATGGCCCATGTGCTGGGAGCAGATGAGAATATCATCGACAGAGTGTGTCATGGAAAGTGGACATTTGCTGTGGACCAGGAGGCTGCCGGAAAAATAATGCCCCCCGGAGCTTATGTTCCGAACAGGCGAAGCTGCCGCCTGACGGACGGCAGGGCGGCTGTTCTGGCGCAGGAGGAGGGGAATCCGCTCCTTGTCAGGAATTCTTTTGGCAAAGGACAGGGCATTTACCTTTCTTCCTTTGAACTGACCAATGCCAACACCAGAATGCTTCTGAACCTGATTCTGGATGCCGGCGGGGAGGCTGTGGACGGATGCTATCTGACGGACAACCCGGATATGGAGTGCGCATTTTACCCGGAGAGCAGAACCCTGGTGGTGATCAACAATACCGGGAGCACCCAAAAGTGCAGTGTACCCACGGAGTATGGCACGGAGAAAATCAAGCTGGACGCTTATGATACACTGATTAAGAAAATATAGGCTGACAGGTTATTGATCTGTCTGGTACAATCATATATACTGCGAACGGCTAGATTTTCTTCTAATCGATCGTGAGTATGGAATAAAGAACAGAAAGGCAGGGTGATATGGATGGTCAAGGGTTTTAAGATGAAACTGTTTCCGGGTCAGGAGGAGGAGTACGAGAGGCGTCATAATCTGCTGTGGCCGGAGATGAAGGATATGATTCATGAGCATGGAGGAAAGAATTATACGATTTTCCTGGATCGGGAGACACTGACGCTCTTTGGGTATATCGAGATTGAGGATGAGGAAAAGTGGGCACGGGGCGCAGACACGGCCATCAACCGCAAATGGTGGGATTATATGGCTGATATCATGGAGACTAATCCGGATAACAGTCCGGTCTCTGTGGATCTGAAAACGGTGTTCCATTTGGACTGACAAAAACCAATATATAAGGCGGCGCCGCAAAACGTGAAAGCATGGTTTGCGGCGTCGTTTTTTAGCGTTTTACGTTTTGCGGCAAAATATTCAGGCCAGCTTCTTTCCAGCCCGCCTCATGCCAGCCAGCAGGGGGACTATCATCAGCGCCCATACAATGGGTTCCGCTGCAATGATCCCCATATACCCGATAACGGGCGTTAGAAAGAAGGCAATCAGCGCCTTGCCGGCCAGTTCGATGAGGCTGGAGAAAAGCGGCGTCCTGGTATCGCCAAAGCCCTGCATGCTGTTGCGCAGAATGCAGATGGCGGCGGGCAGAAAATAGAAGGAGGCATTGACTCGCAGGTACAAGGAGGCTGTTTTAAGCACCTCAGGCTCAGAACTGGCAGTCACCAGACGAACCATTGTGGGTGACAGGGTAAAGACGACGAGGATAACCAGCAGGCACCATAGGAAGGAGACCAGAACCGTGTCCCGGATTCCTCTGTGAATCCGGGCATATTCTTTTGCGCCCAGGTTCTGCCCGCAATATGTAGCCAGGGCAGTGCCCAGTACAAAGAATGGTATCATGAAGATCATGGTTACTTTCCGGGCAGCCGTGTGGGCTACGATGATATGGTTGCCAAAGGTGTTGATGCAGGTCTGCAGAGCCAGGGAACCCAGGGTTACAAAGGAGATCATAAAGCCCATGGACAGACCAGTGGGAATCAGATCATGGCAGAGGCTGCGGTCGGGCAGCAGGTTCTGCGGAGTAATACTGATTTGGGGATATTTTCTGCGCATATATATAAAACATAGAAGGGCGGACAGAGCCTGGGCAATGACAGTGGCGGCTCCGGCCACGCCGCTGCGCAGACCATATACAAACAGATAATCCAGAGCAATATTCAGAAGATTGGCAATGACCAGGAACACCAGCGGGGTAAAGGAGTCCCCAATGGAACGCAGCACGGCCGTGCAGATATTGTACAGGGAGGTGGCCAGCAGTCCCGCAATAATGATGCGAATATAGGAGGACGCTTCCGGCATCAGATTTTTTTCCACATTCAGAAAGCTCAGAATCTCAGGCAGGAAGAGCAGACAGATACCACTGACCAGCAGAGTGGTCAGTACACTCAGTGCAACTGTGCCGCCGATGGCTCTTCTCAGCCTGGCTTCTTCCCCTCTGCCATATACTCTGGCAAGGATGACGCCAAAGCCGCAGATAATGCCGTTTAGAAACTCAATCAGCAGATCGCTGAGGGATGTGGTTGCGCCCACAGCGGCCAGAGATGCCTCCCCCAAGGCGCTGCCGATAATTCTGGTATCGATTAAAGTATAACACAGCTGGAACAGCTGCCCGATGTACAGGGGAACTGCAAAGAGCAGAATTACTTTTAGGGGATGGCCTTTGGTCAAAGCTTTCATGGCATAGTTCTCCTTTCAGGGAACGGGCATCCCAATAAGTGGAATACAGTCATTTAACATAAAACTAGCATACTTAAACGTTTTCGTAAAGGGAAATCCAATATATTTTCAGAAGCCTTGACAATTCCATAATTTGTGATATGATTCTAAATGCGACTGAATTGCAAATGCCACATACTTGCATTTGCAATTCAGTCGCAGTTGGAACAAAACATTATCAAATTGAAAGCAGGGCAAAGGAAACATGTTGGATATCGTTTTAGACAGTTTACTGGATACGGCAAAATTACTGCCTTTTTTGCTATTGACCTATATTGTTATGGAATATCTGGAGCACCGGGCCGGGACGGCTGCCATCAGATTGGTGCGGCGGGCCGGGAAGTGGGGGCCCGCTATCGGCGCGGCAGTGGGCGTGGCGCCCCAATGTGGTTTTTCGGCGGCGGCAGCCAGTCTATATGCGGGGCGGGTTATTAGCTTAGGAACCTTATTGGCGATCTTTCTGTCCACATCAGACGAGATGCTTCCTATTTTGATTTCTGCCCATGCGAACCCCATGCTGATTGCCCGGGTTCTGGGCTTTAAGGTGGCAGCGGGACTGGCGGCCGGATTTGGCATAGATATGTTTTTGTCTGGAAAGCAAGAGGAGCATGAGCATATTCATGAACTGTGTGAGCATGACCACTGTGGCTGTGAAAAGGGGATTGTCAAGTCTGCGCTGCTGCACACGCTGCAGATTGCAGTGTTTATACTAATAATAAATTTTGTTCTAAACCTGGTGCTGGAGCAGGTAGGTGCGGACACATTAAGCCGGTGGATTTGGAATAAGCCAGTGGCGGGCCAACTGCTCTCAGGGGCAGTGGGATTGATTCCCAACTGTGCGTCCTCTGTGGCTATCACCCAGTTATATCTGGAGGGAGTTATGAACTTCGGCGCCATGATCAGCGGCTTGCTGGCCAACACGGGGGTGGGGCTGCTGATCCTGTGCCGGGTGAACCGACATAGAGGGGAGAATCTGAAGATCATTGGACTGCTCTATGGAATCAGCGTGGCAGGCGGAATTGTGGCGGGGCTGCTGCCCATAGGGTAGTCAGCGCCATAGTGTATATAAAAATCATCAAATTTTTAGAGGTATGTATGGAGAGAGTGGATTATCCTGCCGGGATCAAATGGACCCGGCAGCGCAAGGATGTATACCAGGTGCTTCTGGAGGCCGCAGAACCGTTGAGCGCCGTACAGATTTACCAGAGGCTTGAGGAGACCGTAGGACGATCCGGTTATGCGGTATCTACTATCTATCGCATCTTGGCGGCTTTTGAGGCCCAGGGGCTGCTTCTGAAAAGCAGCTGGATGGGGGATGATACCCTCTTATATGAGTTAAACAGGGGCGGTCATACCCATTATGCCCTGTGTCTGGGGTGCCGCAAGCGTGTACCGCTGGAAAACTGTCCTCTTGAGCACATGCATCCACACATGCCCCGGGCGCAGGGAGATTTTGAGATCACAGGACACAAACTGGAGCTCTACGGGTATTGCAGGGAATGCCGGGAGAAGCGCCCATAAGAGGCGTCAGCAAACGCTTGACATGCTGCGCTTTTTAGTTGTAGAATATCTGTACCATACGGTGAGTGATATTTTGAGGACAAACTGCATAGAATATGTGAAATAGAAAAAGGGGGCAATATGTCATACGAACAATATAATACTGCTTTAAATGCCGGACGAAAAGAATACCGAGCCTGTCTGCTGAAAGGCGCTTATCCCTATCTGCCGGCCCTGGATGAGATTTTATCTTACGCCAAGGTGGAATATGAAGTCAGCCTTGGTGTGTGCGAAGTGCCCATGGAACTGATTGTGGGTACCAAGACCAGAGGGCGGACCAACTCCTTTGCCGCCAACTTTATGCCCCTTTTGCCTGCCAACACTGAATTTGCCAGCAAATGGATACAGCTGTATAGCTGTCTGGAGGAGGAGGGACTGCGTGATCCCGTAAAGGTTTATGAGTTCATGAACCTGTATTATGTACAGGAGGGTAACAAGCGGATCAGTATTTTGAAATTTCTGAACGCATACAGTATACCCTGCTCCGTCATACGGATCGTTCCCAAGCGCACGGATGCAAAAGAGAATGAAATTTATTATGAGTTTTTGGATTTTTATGAAATTACCGGCGTTATCACCATCAATTTCAGCGAAAAAGGCCGGTTTGCCGAGCTTCTGGAACAGATCGGCACACCTAAGGGCGAGAAGTGGACCTATGAGGACAGGAGGGAATTTGACTCAGTTTTCTTCCATTTTCGCAAGGCTTTTGAGGCAAAGGACGGTGACAAGCTTCCTATTACATTAGGGGATGCTTTTTTGGCGTACATTACCGTATTTGGCTATCGTGAAGCGATACAAAAAACGGAGCAGGAAATCAAAAAAGATCTGTCCAAGATATGGGATGAATTTCTGGTGCTGACCAACGACCAGTCCATAGAGTTGTTTATGGAGCCTCCCAAGAAAGAGGTTTCCCATAATTTATATAGGAATCTGCTGAATTTGGTTCTTCCGGACAATGTAAACAGGGCTAAGATTGCATTTTTATACGAGAAGGATCACAGAACTTCCAGCTGGACTTACAGCCATGAGTTGGGAAGGCTGTATCTGGACAATGTGTTTCCCGGCCAGGTAGAGACGAAGGCATTTGACAATATTATTGCCGGCGAGAATGACTTGGAACGGATGGAACAAGCCATCGAAGATGGCTATAATGTGCTTTTTGCCACCAGTCCGGTGATGATCCCCGCCAGCTTAAAGATAGCTGCTAACTTCCCGGATGTGAAGATTTTGAATTGCTCCCTGAATATTTCCCATCCCACTCTGCGGACTTATTATGCCAGGATGTACGAGGCAAAGTTTCTGGCAGGCGCCATAGCGGGTTCCATGACCGCCACAAACAAAATCGGGTATATTGCCGACTATCCGATCTATGGCATGGCCGCCAATATTAACGCCTTTGCCTTGGGCGTCAAGTTGGTGAATCCACATGCGAAGATCTATCTGGACTGGAGTACCTTGAAGGATCGGAAGACGAGTGTTTTGGAGGATTCGGAGATCGACTATATTATGGATCAGGATATGACAACGCCTGACAATGCCTCCCGGCGTTTCGGTCTCTATCATATCAGTGGGGGGAACCTTGACAATCTGGCCATGACCACCTGGCATTGGGGAAAGCTGTATGAAAAGATTGTCCGTATCATATTGAATGGCGCATGGAAGGAGGATGATGCCGCCTCAGGGAACCGCGCCATCAATTACTGGTGGGGTCTGTCCGCGGGAGTGGTTGACCTGATTTGCTCTCAGGATCTTCCCCATGGCACCAAGCGGCTGGTAGATCTGCTGCGCAACGATATTTGTTCGGAAACCCTTGTTCCTTTCGCTGGCGAACTGTGGGCGCAGGATGGAATTGTTATGAACAAGCCTGACGAGGTCATTTTGCCTAAGGATATTATCACAATGGACTGGCTGGTTGAAAATGTGGTGGGAAGCATTCCGTCGATCACCGATCTGACCGAGAATGCTCAGGCTGTCACAAAAATGCAGGGGTTAAGCAAAACACAGGTGTCCGACACCTGAGGTTTTACATAGGATCAAACCTAAAATGAGGTGGGAATGTCTGATGAAAATTATGGCAATTGCTGACCATGAATCTGAACTGTTGTGGGATTATTTCGATAAAAGCTATCTGGAGGGGATTGATCTGATCCTCTCCTGTGGGGATTTAAAGCCTCAATATTTATCATTTCTGGCGACTTTTACACAGGCTCCGGTCTTATATGTTCATGGCAACCATGATGACCGGTATGAAGAGACCCCGCCGGATGGGTGCATTTGCATAGAGGATACAATCTATGTGCATGAGGGAGTCCGGATATTGGGGCTTGGCGGATCCATGCGCTACAAGCCCGGCGCTCACCAATATACGCAGTCTCAGATGCGCAGGCGGGTGTGGAAGCTCTGGTGGAAATTAAAATACAGAAAGGGATTTGACATATTGCTGGCACACTCGCCCGCCTACCAGTTTAATGACGGCGAGGATCTGCCCCACAGGGGATTTGAAGCATTCCGTGCTTTGCTGGATAAATACAAACCTGCCTATTTTGTTCACGGGCATGTGCATTTGAATTATGGAAGGAAATTTCCCCGTCTGTGTACCTACAATGAAACACAGGTAGTAAATGCATATGAAAAATATATTTTTGAATTGGATGTGTAACTGATAGTATGCATTAAAAATGAAAAATATGTGAAATTTTTTTAAAAAAATACTTGCATTTCTATAAACCATATGTTATTATATCACTTGTGTTAAGGAATTACAGAAAAATCCTTACAAAACGCACCGCTAGCTCAGTTGGTAGAGCACCTGACTCTTAATCAGGGTGTCCAGGG
>CAMWTF010000079.1 GCA_947177105.1 uncultured Lachnospiraceae bacterium
GTCCCAATGTGGGGCTTGGCATCGTACAATATCCGCCGCGGCGCCCCGTGCTTTACAAAGATTCGCAGCACATCCCGGTTTCTGCCGTATTTATCTTTGACCAGCGTATTCAGTTTCCCGTCGGAAAATGTGCCCGCGCCGCCCTCGCCGAACTGCACATTGGACTGGGAATCTAAAATGCCCTCATCCCAGAAGCGCTGCACGTCCGACCTTCGCCTGTCCACATCCTGCCCCCTCTCCAGCACGATGGGCTTGTAACCCTGCAGGGCCAGGTAATAAGCGCAGAAAAGGCCCGCCGGTCCCATACCCACAATCACCGGAGGATGAAGCATCGGTTTGTCACCGCCTGCGGGAAATTGATAGGTCTGCCTTGTCGCCTGGGTGACATACGCCTGCCCCAGCCGCTTACAGATGCCCGGCTCCAGAGAGGGCCTTTTCAGTTCCACGTCCACCGTATAGCTACACCAGATCTCCGGCTTTTTCCGGGCGTCAATGGAGCAGCGCAAGATTTCCATGTGGCGTATTTCCCCTGCATCCAGCTTCAGCAGCTTGGCCGCTTTTTGCAATATATCCTGTTCCCCCTGACCGGGTTTAACCTTCACCTGATTGACTCTCAACATATTTTATCGTTCCTCATTCGCATGAAAACTCTGGGCTTCCCCGCCTTACATGACAACTCCCGGGCACTGCTTCAGCCAGTATTCAAAGCAGCCCTTTTCTCCGCCGCCCCGGCGGCGTTTCCCGCAATATACCCGCTGGCCCAGGCCCATTGCAGATTATAGCCGCCGCAGCGGCCGTCCACATGAAGCAGTTCCCCGGCCAGGTACAGCCCGGGGCTGCGCCTGGACTGCAGCTGTGAATCCACTTCCCGCATACTGACGCCGCCCCGGCACACCTGGGCGCTGTCAAAGGGATGGCTGCCGGTGACGGTAAAGGGAAGCCTCCGGCACAGGGCAAATACCTGCCGGAGCTTTTGCCGATCCGCCCCAGCCACATCCTGCTCCAGCGACAGCCCTGCCTGGCGGATACACACGCCCATGATCTTTTTGTGCAGCATTCCTGTGAAAAACGTCTCCACGGTTTTGCTGTCAGCATGATCCATTCTCCCGCAACACAGCTGCTCATAGGCGGCCGCTTCATATTGCGGGAAAAAATCCAGTTCCGCCCGCAGCTTCTTCCCCTGCGCAAGCAGCTGATTCACCCCGCCGCTGAGCTGAAACACGGGGATTCCGGATATGCCGCGCTCCGTAAGCTGAATCTCCCCCGACTCCTCCATTATACAATTATCTCCCACATTCCAAATAGGCCGGATTGGGGCAGCACATCCCTTCTGTCCGCCGTTTGAGCTTTGACAGTAAGACGAACCCCCAGGCATCTGATTTCGTCTCTGGGATTCATCCGCATAGATCCGCACCGTCCCCTCCGCCCGCACACCCGCCAGGGCCTTGCAATATTTTTCACCGCAATGCAGCTGCACCAGAGAGGGCACGGGGGCAATGACCTGATGTCCCAGTAAGCGGGCCAGCGCATAACCGCTGCCGTCTGAACCCGTCTTGGGCGCCGCCTGGCCGCCGCAGGCCAGAACCACTCGCCCTGCCCACAGCTGACTGCCATTGTCCAGCCGAAGTATGTATCCCTGTCCGCTGCCGTGATCCGTCGTTTCCTGTCCGCTGCGGGGCCTGCAGGCAATATCCTGGTCCTCACTGCGGGCATGAGACGGTGTGGTCCGCTGTGGAGACGCGTTTCTTTGAGAAGCTGCGCCTGAATAAGCAAGCCCAGGAAAGCAGCTCACCTCCCGCACCATGGCCTGGGTCAGAAGCTTCACTCCCTCCTGCTCCAGCCCGTAGCGCAGCACGTCCAGCACCACCGCCGCCTGCTCGCTCTGCGGATAGAGGTATCCCCGCCTCTCCCGCACCATAAGTCCCAGAGACGCAAAAAAGGCGATGGTCTCCTCCGTTCCGAAACGTTCCAGCACGGAGGCTGCCATTGCCATATCGTCACTATAATAATCAGAAGGCTTCAGATCCCGGTTGCCCAGGTTGCACTTTCCGTTGCCTGTCATCAAAAGCTTTCTGCCCGGCCGCTCGCCCCGTTCCAGCAGCGCCACCCTGGCTCCGGCCCGGGCCGCCGCTATGGCCGCTGTCATTCCCGCGGCGCCGCCGCCCACCACCGCCACATCATATCTGTCAGCTGGTATAGTTTTCCAAGAAGTCATACAGCCTCTCCTCATCCGCAATATACATCACCCCGATAATCTCCTGCTGCAATCGTTCCGGCAGCTGGGATAAACGGATATTGGTATATTGATACACTGTTTCCCTGTCTTCATTATAGACCACGATCAGATCGTTGATCGCCACCACGTAAAAGCTCTTTGAGGGCTGTACATACCGGTAATTCATCTGAACCACCACCCGGCTGGGAGCGAAGGACAATACATCCAGGCTCACAAAGCCCCGCTCCTTCTCTGACAGCGGCGGCGCCGCCTCATAAGTCTCCATGGCGGTCACAAACTGCTCCCGATTCATACCGATGTACATGTCCGGTATCTCCTCGCTGGTCTCCACCTCTGAGCCATTTAATAGATCCTTCTCCCGCAGGATGTATTCCGTCTCCGCATTGATGGTCTCGGGAATGCTGATGACCTGGGCCGCCGAAAGACCGGCCTGTTCCCCCACATCCTCCAGCGGCTCCTCCATGATCTGATTATGCCACCTGTTCGCAGTCTCCGGCACGGATATATCTGGCGCTTCCTCTGATGTCTCCGGGCTCTCCTGCCGGATCTGCTGGGGCTGATGCCGCTGTGCCAGTCTGGCGCCCAGCAGTCCGCCTGTCACTCCCATCAAGCAACACAACAGCAATCCCAGTGAATATAAACCTATGCGCTGCCCTGTCGTCTTCGTCCGTCTCATCTCTTACCCCTTTTTCCCACAATTTGTGAAAAACGGCTCGACGAGACGTTTTTCTATGTGCGATTCTGTTCTCACACATAGTATCAACCATATTTTATGATATTATACGTCCTATCAACTTTCTGGCCTGCTTTCCGTACAGCACGGAAATCTCATATTCCCTGATATTTTTCGTAATCACCAGAATGCCCCCATAGACCACAGCGCCCAACAGCGCCGCCACTATCACCGTGGCCACATTGCCTATGTGAGCGCCCAGGAGTCTTGTGATAAGCATCATCATCAGTGCAATGATCCCCGCCCCCGCCAGAGGCACACCCAGAATGCGGATATAGTCCGTGTTGATTCTGCCCTGCCAGACGCAGTATGCCGCCATCCCCGCCAGAAGAAGCAGGGTGGCCAGCAATGCCCCGGACAGGATTCCTGTCACACTATAATTGCTGCTCTTGACAAAAATATTCTGAAACAGGATGTCCAGGATCATCCATACCCCCAGCATCCCCGTCAGAATGTGCCATTCTCCATGGGCCAGCAGGATCATGGAAAACAGCACCACCAGCCCCACCAGCAAAACCATGGCTCCGCCGGTTCTCAACATACCGTCCACACCTTCCTCCCTGCCGGGAAAAAAGCCCGCCGCTATCTGTGGAGCCATCATCATCATAATCACAGCAAAATACAGCCCTACCGTCCACACAAAATGCAGTCCCGCCGCCGCCACATCCCTGGTATAGCGCATATCCTCTCTGCGGATGGCCCCATGGAGCCTGCCGTAGACTGATAAACATCTTACAGCCAGAATCAGTACAAAGACAGCACAGAGCAGAAAACATTTTCCAAAGAAACTGCCATAATCTGCCACCGCCGCATCGACAGTCAGTTCCTCCAGGGGAATCATTGCCTCTGGAGTCGGTTCGGAGGCGCCGGCGGAGGGATCGAGAGTGGATACGGCTGCAAGGAACTGAACCACCCTGCGCAGATAAAAAGCGGCACTCAGCAGCACTGGCAGCGCCGCCAGAAGCGCCGTGCAAATCCCCTGCCAAAGCGCCCCATAGAACACCCGGACAATATCCCCCATACTCTCCGTGCGCCGAAGCCCCTCCTGGCTTCTCTGCTCGTCGGCCTTCCGGTCACTGCCCAGATAGACTATAAGGAGAAACAGCAGCACCAGCAGTTCCGTGACCAGGATGCCCAGCGCTACACCCATGGCCCCGTACATACCGCTGTAGCCATCGTTTTTCAGCAGGTTGGACACTTTGTTCCCATAGTCCGCCAGCCACCTGCCGAACAGGGAGCCAAAAACCAGAAAAAATCCCTGGCGCAGCACTGCGCTGACCAGAGAGGGCATATAGCTTCCGCTGCCCTGGAAATACCCCAGAAGCGCCGCCCCCAGGGCCTGAAACAAAATCACCGGGGCCAGCAGCTTCATGGCGGATGCGCTGTAGGGCACCCGAAACAGCCTCTCAGCAAGAGCCTTCGCCAACAGCAAAAACATCACGGTAAATAATGCCCCCATGATCCCCTGCAGAAGCAAAAGCTGCCCACGCATCCGGGCCACCCCTTTGAACTGGCCCTTGTTTCTGCGATTTTTCTGCAGTCTGGCAATCACATCCGACACGCCGCAGGTCACCAGCAACGTGAAGAGACTGACTCCCTCCATAGCCACGGCCAGATTAGCCATACCCCCATCTCCCAGTACTTTTCCTATTCCTATCATACCGATGATGCCGATGATATAGGTATAGCATATGATCTGTTTTTTCTTTATCTCCTGCTGCTTCATAAGCTATTTTCCCTTCTGTATCTCAAACCAGTTCTCTGGTAATGCCCAGCGATGTCAGAACCTGTTCCTGCTTCTGCTCCATCACCGCCGTTTCCTCCGGTTCCATATGGTCGTAACCACAGAGATGCAGCATGCTGTGGGCCACCAGAAATGCCAGTTCCCGCCGCTGGCTGTGGCCATATTCCTCCGCCTGGCTGGCAATCCTCTCCACCGACAGGATGATATCACCCAGAATCAGATCACCGCTGTCCGGATCAAAGCAGTCCGCCTCCTGTCCCTGTTCTATCCGAAAATTTCCAGGGATGACAAACTCCAGATTAGGAAAGGAAAGCACATCCGTCTCTCGGTCAATCTGGCGGTACTGCCGGTTAAACTCCCGAATACCCTCATTGTCGGTGAGCAGCACGTTTATCTGCGCCTGATAGGGACAACCCTCCGTCTCCAGCACCGCCGCTGCCACTGCCTCCACAGTCTGTTCCACATCGAAAGAATAGGTCACCTCTGTCTCATTCTCAACGTATAATGTCATAGTATAGTTTCTCCTCTTTGAAGATACACTTATACCTATTTTCGGCCGTATCTCTTCTCTCTGCCCCTTGCTTTCTCCCGAGCCTTCTCCCTAGCCTCGTAGTCGTCGTAAGCCTTGACAATCTTCTGCACCAGGGGATGGCGCACCACGTCCTTGCTGGTCAGGTTGCAGAAGGCGATGTCCTCCACCTTTCCCAGCACTCTTGTAGCCACATCCAGGCCGGACTGACTGCCGGTGGGCAAATCCTTCTGGGAGCCGTCGCCGGTGACCACCACCTTGGACCCAAACCCGATACGGGTCAGGAACATCTTCATCTGAGCCGGAGTGGTATTCTGAGCCTCATCCAGAATGATATAGGCGTTGTCCAACGTTCGGCCGCGCATATAGGCCAGGGGAGCCACTTCTATGAGCCCCTTTTCCATATTTTTGGCAAAATTCTCCGCACCCATGATCTGGTACAGAGCATCATACAGGGGCCGCAGATAGGGATCCACCTTGCTCTGTAAATCACCGGGAAGAAAACCCAGCTTTTCCCCCGCCTCAATGGCCGGGCGAGTCAGGATAATGCGGCTGACCTGGTCGTTTTTAAAGGCCGTGATGGCCATAGCCATGGCCAGATAGGTCTTGCCTGTGCCGGCAGGCCCCAGGCCAAAAGTGATCATTTTGTTGCGTATGGCGTCCACATACTGCTTCTGCCCCAGTGTCTTGGGCTTGATGGGCTTGCCGCTGACGGTGTGGCAGATCACGTCCCCGTCAATCTCTGTCAAAATTTCTTCTTTCTCTTCCATACCTAATGTTATTGCGTAATCCACGCTCTGCTCCTCAATTTCATTGCCTCTTCTGGATATCTCCGTGAGCTGGCTCAGGATCCGGCACGCCTGATTGGCCTGATGTTCCTCCCCGGTGATGGCCACGCGCCCGTTGCGGTCCACGACGGTCACGTGCAGATCTCTCTCAATCTTGCGCACATAGGAATCTCCTGCGCCAAAAATCTTCTGCATATGCTCTGCGGGCATATCCATCTGTAGTGTCACTTCGCTCATATTTCCTCTTCCCTGCATAACATGGGTTTTGCCCGGCCAAAATCCGATCACACCCATGTTATTGCTTTTCAAGTTCCCGCTATGGACGCGGTACATTTGTCTGTCCGGTTCCACGGACGCGCATATTATTGCGCAGCCTCTGGCGCCGCCTCTTGTGCAGCAATGGGCACCAGCCGCCCTGTGGGCTGATCCACCAGAATCCAGCCCTCCATGGTCCAGTACGCACTGCCCTCTTCTATTTTAACATCTTTTTCAATAATTTGTACCCCTTTTTCCTCTAAAGTTGCAAGAAAATGCAATTCTTTTTCCATGAGCAGCTCTTCTGCCTCCTTCAGCGTATACTCGTGCTCCACATTCATGTACTCCCGATAGACATACTGCCCCCAGGAAATAGGGATGGAGAGCTTCTCCAGCGCCATCGGCGTATGTCCCTGGATCACTGTGTCATATACCAGATAAGGCCGTTCCTGGGGAAGCTTGAACTCCCGGCTGCCCAGTCTTATAAAAGGGCGGCTGGATCTGCGCCCGGTATAAGTTTTCTGTATGTATGTGGCAGGGAGCGAATCCTGATAAGTGAGGGAATGTTCCACGGTAATATCCGCGTCCGCCGTGATAAACATATATTCCCGGACAGTGGCATCCTCGTTGTAGATGGGCACCCGGCCCTCTACCAGCAGCGTGCCCTCCTCCACAATGTCTCCGATTTTTACCATCGGGACACCGCTTCGCACGATCATGGAGGTAATTACTCCCGCATATTCCGACACCAGATTCTGACCACCCTCCGTAACCTCCGGTTCCGTGTACATGGGGGCGTCATTTTCCTTGATGGAAATTTCCAGCCGAGTGCCGGAAAGCCTGACGGAAGTCCAGGTGATTTCCGGGAAGGCCCGCCGGATTTCCTTCTCCAGATCGCTGATATCCAGATCCGTCTTCTGCATACCCACGCGCACTTGTCGGGAGGCCAGAAAATCCGAGAACACCTCCTGGGTAATCTGGTAATTGCCCTCCAGAGTGATATCCCACACAAAGCGGTAGCTGATAATCCAGAATGCCACACAGAGGAACAAGCCCGCTATGAAAATCTTCCTTTTCAGCAGGTTGGGCAGCAAAAAGGGTAGTCCAAACTTCTGCAAGATGACTACCCTTACTCCCGTTTTCCTGGCTATGGGACGAAGCTGCAAAAACGCGCTGAGGCTGATACACATGGTGTATGCGTCCCCGTCCTTGCAGATATCCCACAACAGAATATTTTTATTGCTGCACAAATTCAAAAACCGCTCCGGGGACACGCCCCATATTTTCATTCTGACATACCCCTTGAGGAATTGCAGTATTCTCAGCATATGAATCCTCCTGGCTCAAGTTACTGATATCTGACGCAGCGGATACAGCCGCTGATCTTCATGTCCTCATTGGTGTAATATTCTATGGACAGCCGTTGTCCCTCAAAGCACACCTGGCAGTTTTTGCCCTGCAGCAGGATCTGGCACTCCGTGTACTCCAATATTCCCTTATAGTTCTCCACCCACGCCTCCTGGCTGCCCGTCAGAGTCACCCGCAGGGCTCCCAGCAGGATATCCTTGGGCAAGGAGAGGGAATCGATGATCGCCTCCCTGCGGCTGGGCCCCTCCGCTTGCTTTTTCTTCATGGCTTACCTCTACACTTTGCATAAATCCGGTTGTTCTCCCTGTAATATATGCAGCTTTTCAAGGAGGTATGCCGCCTCCCGGTTATGCCTCCTTCAAAATCCGGTGGATCAGCACAGGAACCGGAGGTTTCTCTTTGCTGAAAGTATAAGCCCGGTAAAAGCGCTCCTTAGCCGCCGCCGCTTTCTCCAGGTCGTTGTAATGCATATAGGCCAGGGGTTCTCCCGCTTTTACATAGTCCCCCACCTTGGCGGAAAGCACCAGCCCCACAGACAGATCGATCTCGCTTTCCTTGGTCTCCCGTCCGCCTCCCAGCAGCAGGGAGCAGATGCCGATCTCGTCACAGCGGATGTTTCGGACATAACCATCCGTATTGGCCGGGATGGGCTCTACATGGGACGCCTGGGGCAGCAGGCCAGTGTCGTGGACCGCCGCCGGATCGCCGCCCTGGGCCTCTATAAACTCTTCCAGCTTCTTCAGCGCGGCGCCGCTTGCGATGGCTTTTTGCAGCATGTCTCTGGCCTGCCCCTCCTCTCGGGCCCTGCCCCCGGCAATCAACATCTGACTGCCCAGGGTCATACAGAGTTCCACAAAATCCGCCGGTCCCTGGCCCCGCAGAGTGTCTATGGCCTCCCTGACCTCCAGAGCATTGCCCACCGCCCTGCCCAGGGGCTGGTCCATATCAGACACTACCGCGACAGTGTGCCGCCCGGCGCCGTTGCCGATACGCACCATCTCCCGGGCCAGCGCCAGAGAATCCTCCAGTGTCTTCATGAAAGCGCCGCTGCCGGTCTTTACATCCAGCACGATGGCATCCGCTCCCGCCGCCAGCTTCTTGCTCATAATGGAGCTGGCGATCAGGGACATATTGTCCACTGTCGCCGTCACATCGCGGAGGGCGTACAGCTTCTTGTCCGCAGGGGCCAGGTCGGC
>CAMWTF010000080.1 GCA_947177105.1 uncultured Lachnospiraceae bacterium
GTCCTGTTTGCGCCCATACTGCTGGAATACCTGGAGAGCGGACTGGTTCCCAGATTCCCCACGCTGATCGTATGCGGTTTCCTGGTCATGGGGGCGATGCAGGCTTTTTTTTCCGGCATGGTGCTGGACGTGCAGGTGGCGAAGGATCGCAGGGATTTTGAGTATCACTTGAACAAAATCTGTTCGGAAAAACAGATGAAATGTGAAGAAGCATTCCGTGACCTGCCCCAAGAGGTTGATGTGAAATGAAGAAATGGCAGATAAGGGGGGGAGCCGCCGGGTTTCTGCTGGCAGTCATGGCAGTGGCAGGATGTCTGGCGGCTCCCGTATACTATTTGAATGATGACACAACCATACGGTACATTCTCTCCGGAGCCTGCACGGGAACCCCTGACAGTCACGCGGTGCAGATGGGATATCCGCTGACATGGCTGCTGGCGGCTCTGTATAGAATTGCCGGCAAGCTGCGAATATTTGTTCCCTGGTTCGACCTGTTTATGGCAGGATGCATTCTGCTGTCGGGTATGAGCATTCTGATCGGCTGCTGGGAAATAGCGGGAGAGAGGAAGCCTTTGGGACGCCTTATACCGATGCTTACAGGGATTCTGTTCTTTATGGGTATGTTTTTGCCCCATTATCTCTATATGCATTACACGATTATCGCCGCCATGCTGGCAGGGAGCGCGCTGTTTTTATGGATTTTCGGACACGGGAGAGGACTGCCGCTGTGCCTGCTGGGGTTGTGCTATCTGGTGAGGACGGAGGTTTTTCTTTTGGCAATGCCGTTTCTGCTGGTGGCGGTGTTGGACGGACTGCTGCGGGATGCCGGGCGTTGGGAGAAAGGCCGGGGATGGATAGAAAGGCTTCGCCCCGCCCTTAAACGGCAGTGGCGTCCCCTGCTGGTTCTGGCGTTTATGACGGTAGTTTTTTGGGGAATTAACCGTGTGGGCTATGGGAGTCAGGAATGGCAGAAATATTGGCGGTACTTTGACAATCGGGTAAAGCTATATGACTATACGGATTTCCCGTCTACTGACCGGTACGGGGAACAATATGAGCAGTTGGGACTGGATTGGGGACAATATCAGGTATTGTTCCACTATGACACTATACTGGATCAGAGCATAGACGAACAGGTTCTGGAACAGGTGGAGAGCAGCATCAGCGGCTTGAAAGAGAGTGTGGCGGCCGGGCAGCGCGTCAGGCAGTGTCTGAAGGAATATTACCTTCACATGCGGTATGACGGCAGAACTTACGGTCTGGTCTGGGTGGGCTGCTGTGGACTGCTGCTGATCCTGCTGACGGTTTACAGGAGATGGGAAAAACTCCTGCTGCTGGCGGCGCTGGAGCTGGGGCGCAGTCTGATTTGGCTGTTTTTGATTGCCAGGGGGAGATTTCCGGAACGGATCTGGATCACCTTATATTTGATAGAAACCGGCCTGCTTCTGGGGATGCTGCTGCGGGAATGTGCCTATAATGACAAAGCGCAGTCTGCCGGAGGGAAAAAGTGGTTCCCGGCCGCCGCCCTGGTCCTGTGCCTGGCGCTGGTGGGCAGTGTGGTTCCTGTACAGCTGCGACATACGGCTCAAAGAGTGGCGCAGCAGCAGGAAAAACAGGATCAGTGGAATCTGCTGGCGGACAGTCTGGACGATCAGTATCTCTATCTGATGGACGTATATTCGGCGGTGGCCTATGCAGGTGAAGTGTATGGGAGAGACGACGGACATATCCTGCTTCTGGGAGGCTGGCTGGCCCAGAGCCCTCTGGTGCGGCAGCGGCTGGCCGTTTACGGCGCCGGAGACGGCGCCCAAGCTCTGCGGCATGAGCAGGTGCGCCTGGTGGCAGAGGGCAGCAGGGATGTGGCCTGGCTGGAGGAATATCTGGGGCAGCGGCTGGGCGCAGTGGAACTACAGGCCCAGGAATCCGTTGTGTGCGGAGAGAACCTTACGTTTGTGATATACCAGCTGGTGGAGAAGGGTGCCTACGCCGTCAGAGGGGATTGAAACGTAGCGGGAAAGAAGCTCAGCGCAAGTTGTAGGAAATATGCGGAACTTCTAATTAGGAGGGTATTTAAGAGCGTATGAAGAAGATGCCGGAAGTGGTAGAAAAAGTATGCACAAAAGCCGTACAGGGGATGATGCTGTTGATCAGTCTGGCGCTGGGGTATTGGGCCGTCCGATATACCCACGGCTATCCGATGGATCTCAGCGAGGGGCAGGTCATCATTGAGCCGGATTCTGTGGGAAAGAATCTGCTGATCTTCTGCGCAGCGCTGGCGGCGGCCTGGCTGCTGCAGTGGGCGGCGCTGCGGGGGGAGGAGGTCGTAAGAAGAAGGCGTGTGCGCAGGATTGCCATTGCCGTGACGCTGCTGATGGGAATCCTGCTTACCTTATGGGTGTCCGTCTGTCATATCACGCCGGTGTGGGATCAGATGCAGGTGTATCTGGACGCCATGGACTTCAAGGCAGGGAATTTCAAGGATATGACAGGATATATCTATATGTGTCCCCATCAATACGGACTGACCTTTCTGTATGAGATATTTCTGGCATTTGGCGGGGGCTATAGGCTGCTGCAGTATATCAACGTGCTGATGATTATGTGTACTGTTTGGTGCTCCTACGCTTTGGTGGATGAATTGTTTGGGGATGTGAGAGCTTCCCTGTATGTGATTGTGGGAAATCTGCTGTTTTTTCCTCTATGGATATATGTCAACTATGTGTATGGGGAACTGCTTTCCATAGGCTTTAGTATGTTGGGGATCTGGCTTTTGGTGCGGGGGTGTCATAGGAAAAAGAATATCTGTATTCTTTTGTCGTTGCTGTCTCTGAGTGTGGCCGTGCTGGCCCGGAGCAATGTGCTGGTGGTGCTTATTGCGGTGTGTATTGCCATGCTGGTTCACAGTCTGCGGCAGCGCAGTCTGAAGCTGCTGGCGGTGGCTGCGCTGACATTGCTGGTGCCCCTGGGCGCAATAGGCGCCATGCGTCTGAGTTATGAATGGAGATCCGGAATCAAGATCGAGGGCGGCATCCCGGCCAGCATGTATGTGGCCATGGGTATGCAGCGGACCTCCGGCGGCGCCGGTGTCTATAACGGATACAATAATTCCGTATTCCGGGGAGAGGCGAACAGTGACGAGAAGAAGGCCAATGAGATAGCATTAACTTATATTCGGGGACGGATACAGGAGTTTATGGCGGATAAGACCATGGCCAAGGATTTTTATAAGGAAAAGATTCAGGCGCAGTGGAATGAACCTACTTTTTGCAGCCTGGTGATGACTGCAACCTTTGAACAGCCTCCCACGGGCCTGGTGGAAGAACTTTATTATGGCAGCTGGCAGCAGCGCTATAGAGATTTTATGAACCGCTATCTGACAGTGCTGTACCTGGGAGTGATCCTGTACTGCGCCCTGGGGCTGATGCGAAAGAGTGATATCTTACAGTGCCTGATGCTGATTGGGGTTATCGGCGGTTTTCTGTTCAGCATCCTGTGGGAGGCCAAGTCCCGATATGTGCTGCCTTATATCGTCCTGCTGATCCCCTACATGGCTCTGGGAATAACCGCCGCACAGGACGGCCTGGGCAAGGCTGTGAGCAGGTTAAAAAATTTAAAGCAGACTGAACAATATAGGGACGCCTAAGCGGCCATATATTGTTCATCGGAATGTGTACCAGCAGGGAACATGCGGAACTCTAAATAGGAGGCAGAATGTAATGTGTGAGTATAGAGATCCATCCATGGCGGTATATCTGCGGCCCATGGCCTATGAGGATACGGACCTGATCGTCTCCTGGCGGAATCAGGAGGCGGTGCGCAGGAACTTTATCTATCAGGAACTTTTTACCAGGGAGAGCCATGAGCATTGGATCCAAACCATGGTGAATACCGGCAGGGTAGTGCAAATGATGATCTGTGAGTCAGAGAGTGGCAGACCGGTGGGCTCCGTCTACCTGCGGGACATCGACCGCCGGCATAACAAGGCGGAGTATGGCATCTTTATCGGCGGGGAAGGATGCAGGGGGAAGGGCTATGGAACCATGGCCGCCCGGCTGATGATTCGGTATGCTTTTGAGGAGATGAGGCTTCACAGGCTGTTTCTGAGGGCCTTTGCGGACAATGCCCAGGCCATCCGCAGTTATGAGAAGGCTGGTTTTGAGAGAGAGGCTTATCTGCGGGAGGACGTTTGTATCGACGGTCAATACCGGGATATTGTGTTGATGGGAATCCTAAGGAATGAGGAAAGTTGAATATGGAAAACACAAAAAAGACAGTCAGCTTCGTGATCCCCTGTTACCGCTCCGAGCATACGCTGGAAAAAGTGGTATTGGAGATTCATAAGACGCTGAAGGATATGAAACAATATGACTATGAAATTATTTTGGTCAACGACTGTTCACCGGATGGGACCTGGGCGGCTATCCGCAGGAGCTGTCAGGAGAATGAACGGATCAGGGGGATTAGTTTTGCCCGGAATTTCGGTCAGCATGCGGCGCTGATGGCAGGTCTGCGGCAATCGGTGGGAGACTATGTGGTATGTCTGGACGATGACGGGCAGACCCCGGCCAATGAGGTGGGCAAGCTGCTGGAGAGGCTGGAGGAGGGTTATGATGCGGTCTATGCCAGCTATTCCCACAAGCAGCATTCTCTGTTTCGCAACCTGGGCAGTAAAGTGAATGAACTGATGACACGTATCATGCTGGAAAAGCCCAAGGAACTGTATCTTTCCAGCTATTTTGCCGTGCGCAGATTCGTGGTGGAGGACATGGTGCGCTATGAGAACTCGTATCCCTATGTTATCGGCCTGGTGCTGCGGGCCACTAAGAATATCACCAATGTGGAAGTGAACCACCGGGAACGGCAGGAGGGCAGCTCCGGATACAACCTGAAAAAACTGCTGGGCCTGTGGTTCAACGGTTTTACCGCATTTTCCGTGAAACCGCTGCGTATTGCCACCTGTATTGGCTGTTTGAGCGCCGCTGCGGGTTTTTTGTATGGACTCTATACGATCATCAAGCGCCTTGTCAATCCACAGGTGCCCATGGGCTTTAGTTCCACTATGGCGGCTATTGTATTTTTCGGGGGGATGATCATGATCATGCTGGGCCTGATAGGGGAATACATCGGTCGGATTTATATCAGCCTGAACAACTCGCCCCAATACGTGATCCGGGAGAGGATCAATGCAAAGGAGGCAGATGGAAAAGCCTATGACTAAGCAAAGTGTCTTAAAGAGACTGCGGGGCTGGTGGGACAGAGACCGCCGGACTCTGACGCTGAAGGCAGGTTTGATGGCGCTGCTGCCGCTTATGTGCTGCATCGCCGCCTGCGCCGCCCAGGGGGGCAGCCTTTCCGGGGTTTATCTGCCCTCCTCAGAGTGGAACGATGAACTCTTTTATTATAAACAGGTGGAGGGAATTTTGTCCCACGGATATCCCCAAGGCTATTTTGGATTTAACGAAAGCCATGCGCTGAAGCTTTCCTTTGCGGCCTGGAGCCCGGTGCTGGTGTGGCCCTGGCTGCTGCATGGACTGCTCTTTGGCTGGAACCTGATGGCTCCGGTCTACAGCAATATCTTATTGTTGACTCTGGCGCTGCTGTTGTTTGTGCTGCTGGTAAAGCCCAGCTGGAAACAGCTGGGGCTGATGGCACTGTTGTTTTGCTGCTTTTGGCCCTACACCCGCTACATGCTCTGCGGTATGCCGGAAATCATCTGTTTTGCCATGCTGATCGTCTATTGGGGACTGCTAATCAATACGACAAAGAAGGAGAATAGCGGCAAGGTGGCCCTGCTGTTTTTGATGGGAGGAGTCATGACCCTGATGCGCCCCTATCTAATACTGTTTATGCTGGCGCCGGCTTACCTGTGGATTCGCAGAAGGAGAGGAATTGGCATTGCGGGTTCTCTGGCGGTTCTGGGGGTGACTGCAGGCGGCTATGTATTGATCAAGCATTATCTGGGAGCGGAGTACTTTACTCCCCTGTTTAAGACCGAGTGGCTGGAGCCTTTTTTGCAGGGGCATATCCTTGGAGGGATTAAGGGAATCCTGGCTAAGATATATTATGAAGGACGGACATTCTTTGCCCTCACCCTGCAGGGGTTTAGGAGCGGTCTGGCGGAGGGCGCTTTTTTTGCAATTTATCTTGCAATATTTCTGCTCCTGCTGTGGCAGTGTCTGGCGGATTTGCTGAAAAAAAGAAAGAAACAGGCATTGCTTAACGGATATCTTGCATTTTGCTTTTTCAGTATGTGGATGGCGCTGCTGTTAATGTACAAAATGAAGGAAGGGAGCAAGCATCTGCTGACCTTTATGGCTGTGGGTATTTTGGTGATTGCCATGATGGAAACCCGGTTTTACAAAAAAGCCATGGTTATCGGCGCGCTGTGCGTCTATCTGTTCTGGTATCGTGGAGATCAGCCCGGAGACTATCAGATTTATTTTGCGGATCAGGAGAGAGTAAACCAGGTGGTTCACTGGCAGGAGGTCTTTGAGAGGGAATTGGCGCTGCAGGAGGAAAATACGCCCAATTTTGACAACGTGGTGATATGGACCTTCAATGATATACTGGCGGATTCCGGGGACGGCGAGACTGTACTTACAGACTGGCAGATTCTTTATGCACTGCCGAAGGGCTGGGGGATTAGCTGTTGTTATAGAGAGTATGTGGAAGAACACCTGGAGGGGCTGCAGAGTCTCTATCTGGCCATTCCCGAGGGCGGGCAGCTGCAAGGAAGATGCGAGGCGCTGGGGATGGAGCAGGTGGGCCGGGATGGAAGGGTATGCGTCTACCGGACCAGATAGCCCAAAGGCCGGATGTTGGGTGCAATCCGTGTTATGCAGGAAAGAGGTAAGCTTGAGGTGGAAACTGAATGAAGCGAAGAGTGGCAAAATGGACGATTATCATAGCCATACTGCTGTCTGGCGCCATGGCGTTATTTATGATTATCGTGGAGCCTCAGATAAAAAAGACGATGGAAGAGGGAGAAGGCACACATAGCGTCAAAGTAATTATGGCGGATCTGCGCTATGAACGCCGGATTAAGCTGATTAAGGAGGAACTGGATACCTTAGAGGAAGGCCAGTTCACGGCTCTGTTTTTGTCCATGTATCCGATCCGTTCATATGACATGCAGGATCTTTCCTACTGGCGGGGGCTGGAAACCTTCAAGGCGGAGATGGTCATGGAGAACGGGCGGGAGCTGGCGGGAACGCTGGATTATCTGCAGGAGCTGGACATCATGCCAAAGATCATGTTTTTTGGTCTGGATCCGGAATGTCTGGAAACGGAATACCCGCTGGAGGATTCGCTGCTGAAGCTGATTCGGCAGAATCCGGAGACTGGCTATGAGATTTTGCTTGTGAATCCGATGATGGCATACTGGCGAAGAAAAGAGGATGGCGAGTGGCAGACAGTCATTGACCGGTATGAGAAAGCGGCAGAGTTATTGGGGCAGGAGGAAAATGTGAAGCTGTTCTTTGCCTGTGACCGGGAGTGGCTGGTATGCAATGACAGCAACTATGCGGAGGATAAGATGCCCACGGAGGATGCGGCGAGGTCACTGCTGGCCTACTATACCAGGGAGGAGTATCTGCTGACTGAGGAGAACAGGCAAAAGCGCATGGACACCGCCAGAGAATTGATCGCGGATTGGCGGTCAGATGACAGGACGCTGGCCGGGCTGTGGGATCGGACGCTGGTGTTCATCGGGGACAGCACCTTTGGAAACTTCAGCGGCTCGATGGCTGTCACCGGAGTGGTGGAGCATTTTACGGACGCCGGGGTTATAAACTGCGGATATGGTGGAATGGCGGCGGCGTATGGAGATCCGGAATGCCCGGCGATGGGAGATCTGCTGGGGGCGATAGAACAGGGGGACGGCAGCGGCATAGCCGGGACAGGGGACGGTCCCCCTGCGGTGGCTGCGGCCGCGCGGCTGCGGCAGCTTGCGGACGCAGGGGAAGAGGCGGTTATCTTCCTGGATTTTGGGATTAATGACTATATCAAGGGCTTCCCGGTTGCCGGGGAGAATCCCTATGACTGTGACACCTATGCGGGGGCCATGCGCAGCGGGATAGAGAAGCTGGGGGCTATGTTTCCCAATGGGCAGCTGGTACTTGTTACGCCCAATTTTATCAAATACAGCAACTTTGGGACAAACCCGGCGGGGGAAACGGCGTCTGTTTTCGTGGATTATGTGGACGCCCTGCGGGAACTGGCGGAGGAATACGCCCTTCCGGTGCTGGACATTTATACGGAACTGGGGATTGACAAGGATAATTATGCCCACTATCTTCAGGATGAAATCCATCTCAATGAGACGGGGAGGTTTAACATGGGCATGGGGGTGCTGGGATTGTTGCAGGAAATGTTTCCCTGACGCCTGATCCGGGAAAAAATATCCCGCCGCTTATCGCGGCGGGGCATTTATTTTTTGTAGTAATCTATGAGCTTTTCCACAATATGAATTACATCGTCCACGTCTCCGTCTGTCAGGGAATAGTATAAGGGCAGGCTCATGACCTCCTGATAGTAGCGCTCAGCCTCGGGGCACAAGCCCTTTTCATAGCCAAGGCTTTCGTAGTAGGAGTGCCAGTATACCGGCAGGTAGTGGACCTGAGAACGGATGCCCTCTGCCCCCAGCGCGTCAAAGAACTCTCTGCGGGTGCAGCGCAGCATGTCACTGCGAAGCCGCAGGATATACAGATGCCGGGTGGTATCGGACTGAGAGATCTCTTGCTGTGTCTGCAGTTGGGGAATCCGGGAGAAGGC
>CAMWTF010000081.1 GCA_947177105.1 uncultured Lachnospiraceae bacterium
CTTTGAGCCTGTCCATCCCCGCCGCCTTATAGCCGCGGTTTATCTCTATGTGCTGGACCATCCCGCTCTTTGGATACATCCTCTGTTTCTGGGCGGCCAACTTGTAGATTTTATCCCTTTTTAGCCCATTGCTGCCGATGATCTCCGCCGACAGCAGATTATCTATCTGGATCTCGGAAAAACCCCGCAGCAGCGCCGCCCCGTGCAGCACGTCGGACTCGTCCCAGTCGATGGGAAACCTGCCCGAATAGGTCTTTATAAACTGAGCGATCTGCATGATCCGTTCCCTGGTGTCGGGCATGTCCAGAGCGACCACCATCCCAAAGGAGGCAATCCGGCTCCAGACCCGATCCGAGGTGACAAGAATCACCACGCCATTATTTTCTTTGGCAATATACAATATATTCATCAATTCCCGGGAATATGCATTGTCGTCCGTAATTCTCCGCACATCCCCCAGCACGATGTTCAGGTTACGCTGGCGCTTCAGCTGCCCCAGGAAAAAGCCCAGGGGATCGTCCTCCGTGTCCAGGGTTTCCGCTTTCCCGCCAATGCTTTTTACCTGTTTGGCATCCGTATAATATAGAAAATCTACCTGTCTCTCCGCCACAATCTCATGTAGCATCCTCTCCACCCGCTCGCGCTCGTCGGTATGGACGATCACCAGCGGCGTTCGAGCATAGATATAATGTATGATTTCCTGCTTTGTCTCGGCATAATTAGCCATTCGCTCGTTCTCCCCTGCAAGGCGCTACCACTTTGCCATCTTCTTGCGGCACATATAGGCCAGATCCTGGACGAAATCGCTGCTGTCCGTACGCTCCAGACGGCGCATATACTGCAGGCATTCCTGACGGAAAGCCTCCGTATGCCTTCTGATTTCCTGTTCCATGCCGCTTCTTACGGTTTCCGGGTACTCGGGAATCCGGTCAAAAAACAGACATGCCCGCACACATCTCTTCAGATTGTTTATGGCGGTTTCCGCGATTTCCAGATCCGCCTCCTCCAGACATCTGTTGATTTCCCGCTGAAATCTGCGGAAACTGTGTCTGAGCAGATGCTCTTCCAGCCTTGCCAGTTCATTGTATACCAAGGGGACATAGGCCGTCCCGGCAGCCTGGGGATATACATATTGCATCCTCTCAAACTCCCGGCTTTTCATGCCTTTTTCCCTGACCGCCCCGGCTAGGGCCACCCACTCGGCATATGCTATGTACTGTGTTCCCTCCATGGCTCTACTTCAGGAAACTGAAGGGAGGCTCCAGGCTCCAGTTCGGAAGCTTTTTGTTCATCTCCTTCAGTCTCTCGTCCGAGACATCATAGGTACCCTGGTCTCCTGAGCCGAAGTTCTCCTGAATCCTCTGCTCCAGCAGTTCGCCTAATTCCAAATTCATTCCGTTATCCATTGTATGTCCTCCTATTTTATACTGCCTGACAGTTAAAATCCGAGTAACCTGACTACATAACGCCTGCTAT
This sequence comes from uncultured Lachnospiraceae bacterium, assembly GCA_947177105.1. Classification (GTDB taxonomy): domain Bacteria; phylum Bacillota; class Clostridia; order Lachnospirales; family Lachnospiraceae; genus Acetatifactor. Next base: position 1,477 of record CAMWTF010000081.1, read on the forward strand.
ATACGTTTAACCAATGCAGTACAGTAAATTCTGGCGTTATGTAGTATAAGTCGCCGCGCTATACAGTCTTATAAATATTCCAATTTGCTGAGCAGCACGTCTTTCTTGGCGCTGCTGTCGGAATAGAATTGCTTGAAGTCCGCCAGTTCCACCATGCAGGCATTCAGCGTTTCTATGGCTGCATTGACTCTGGCCGGGTAATCTTTGTTGCCCTTGATCACCCGAAATACCAAAAATCCCAGGGCCAGGGCTGTTGCCACCAGAGAATAAGGCGTTATAAAGGCCAGGCCGATGGACAGAATCAGGACGATCAGCGCCGCTATATTATATGTATTGACATACATGAACTGGAACTTGTTGTTGTGGAAATACTGTTTCAGATTCTCCACCTGCTCCGTCTGATCTTCGCCGTTGGATACTGTTTTCCAGGAGTCTATAGCCAAGGGAAAATCCAGAGGCTGTGCGTTCTGCAGCATCTGGGCCCAGTTTTCGATGGCTCCCTTAAACCAAATCCTGGTGTTCTGCAGGCCGAATTTCTTGACGTGGATATCTGTCTGATCCAGATCGTCATACACGGCCCATTTGATCATCTGCTTGCCGATGTTGAAGCTCTCCCTCTGAACAGCCTGGTATTCTTTATACTGCTGCTCTGCCGCGTCCACCCGGCCGTCATTGTTGATTACAAAATTAAAATATGCCTGCTGGTTCTTGAGGTCAAGCTCTTCCTGGTCATAATTGGAGATCAGCGCTGTCAGGATGGCGTCTATCCTGCTTTTGTAATTGGCATGCGTCTGCTCTTCCAGCTCCACATCCATCTCATCCACCACTGCGATCAGTTTTTCATATTTGGAGACATCCGCATAAGCCTGCCTGATCGCGCCATAATTGCCGCAGCACTGTTCCAGCGTACCATAATGGCATTCCCTGACAGGCGGCAGAAGCTGGATATACTTCTGGTAGGATCCTGTCAATTCCCGGGAGCTCTCCTGATTGGCATTCAGTTCGGATATCCAGCCCTTGATCACATTATTAACATCATGCTCTAACTCCTTGTCCGTTCCAAACAGACCGTTTAAATATGCCTGCAGCAGAATGGCGGACTCCTGTTGTATCTTTGACGGATCCAGGGTTTTCAGATATTCAAAGAACCACTTTTTGGCAATGCTGTTCCTCCCAAACCTCAGATTGAACAGGCAGAAGAACAGGGAAGCCTTCACTGGATCCCTCCGCACACATTCTGACAGCGCATTGGCCGACACCTCTTTGTAGTCGTTGATCCAGGCGGTGATGGCGATGAGCGCATAAGACAGCCAGTATCTTGAGCTGGTGATCCACAGTTCTTCGGAGATCTCCTGAATCGTACTGTTTCGCACCAGATTGATGTCGAAGTCTCTCACCACTCCCATAACCGTCTTGCGGATGGCCTCATGATCCCCGAACTGCTCCTTCAGGATCTGATCAATCCGCAGGATATTCTCATGGGCAAGCTGCTTTTCCTCGTTCTGTATCATGCCCTGCTTGAACCTGCTGACACTGTCATAGATCTTGTCCGTCGTCGCCTTCATGTTGGCGGTAGATGTATTGACAGACTCCATCTTTACATCCAGCTTTGATTTAAAAGAGTCAATGGTCTGGTTGAGCGCATTGACCGCATTATAAGATGCACTTGCCATGTTCCCCTCCTATTTAGAGTTCCGCATATTCCCTCCCTGCACACCATCCCGGTGATTGAAATTCGGCCGCTCTGGCGTCCGTATTTCAATCAGTGTGCCGTCCGGGAATATGCTGCTTAAGTTCCGCATATTTTCCTCATATTCCTATCCTAAAATTCCATATTGTCAAAAACCGCCACCAGGTCCGCGTTCTTGGCGTCTTCCAGCTTGTACAGTTCCCGCCAGCGCCCGATTTCCTCTATGGCCTTGCGCAGTAGCTCGCAGCCTTTTTCTCGTTTTCTGCGCAGAATGGCCTGTAGATCCGAAATTCTCCGCCAGAGCAGGAAACCGCTCACAACTCCCAGCAGGATGCCAATCACCAGCGAGACCTTGTTGAACAGGAAGGCCGTAATCCCCAACAGAGCCAGCGCTGCCAGCGCCATGCAGGCAAAGATCATCACATACTTGTCCTGCAGAATGTCCGACGCCCGGTTCTTGTTGTAATGCCTCTCCAGCTTGCTCTTGGCTTCCTCGTAGGAGTTCTCGTCGCACTCGTCCTCCCAGCCGTCGATGGCAACCCTGTATTTTTCCTTTTCCTGCCTGCGGTACCCTTCCGCAAACGCGGCAAAGCCCTTGGCAAGCCATTTATTCAAATGGGACAGGGCGAATTTCTTAACCGTGATATCCACCCTCCTTGGATCCTCCTCAAAGGCCCATTCAAACAACAGATCCTCCAGCGCCTTCGTGTTCTTTTCATTGGGGAACTCAAGATTGTAGAACTGCTGGGCCATTCCCAGATCGCCCTTGGCCTTTATGACCATTTCGCTGTATCTCTTATTTTTTACTACCTTCAATTCCTCGTTGTCATAAGCATTGATCAGATCATACAATATATCTTCGATCCGCTGGAACATATCCGATTCAGGCCGGGTATCGTCCTCCAGGACGCCCCTCAAGTGTACTGCCAATACTTCATTCTTCTCCGCGTTGGAGAGCAGGGCCTTCATCTCCCCATAATCCGGGGAATTCCTCCGCAAAGTCTCAAACTCATTTTCCGTCACATGTATGTAACTGCCGGAATATGCAAAAGTCCTGTCAATCACCTTGTTCCCGTAGTTAGGGTGCATACTCTCCATCTGCTGGAGCATGTTGGTGAAGCTGTCATGAACCAGGCGGTTAAACTCCTTGTCCACCCCGAACACGCCGGACAGATAAGCCTGCAGCAGATACTGCCATTCATCCTCCAGGTTCTCGTAGTCCACCCGCTCCAGATAAGCCAGATACCACTTCCTCGCTATATCCACTCTCGTAAAACGCAGATTGATCAGCAGAAAAAACAGAGAACTGCTGTAATAATCCATGGAGAGAGCCTTGGACATGGCCCTCTTAGCCGCCTCCTGTTCATCACTGGCCCACAGCATCACTGCCATGATCCCATAGGCAAGCCAATACCCCGTATTGGCAAGATAAGCCGTCTCCACCTTTTTCCGCATGGTCTCATCCGAACAGATATGCATGTCCAGTCCGATGACATAACCCAGGGCTATCCGACGCAGCTCGTTAAAAAATTTAAACCTTGTAAAATATTCATCTGTGTACTGCGTGACATTCTTAGAGGCAGTACTCAGGTTCTTAAACATATAATAGGAATTGGTCAAGTCGGCAATCAGCGCAAACAACTCGCTTGTGCTGACTTCCGCGTTCTGAATCCGGCCCTTTAAGGATTCCACTGATCTGTTCACTTCGGCATCCATTGCCGCCGCATTTTTTGTCAGTATCTCCACATTGCGGATTAGTGAAGCCAACTCGGCCTGCAACTCGTTATTCTCGGCAATTGCCCGGTCAATCTGGCCTGAAAGCCGGTCGATCTCCGCGGCAAGCCGTTCCGCTTCCGCCCGCTCCGCTATCGCTTCTGCCTCAGTCATTCCATCGCCTCCCCATCCTCATTAATCTCTGGTTCGCTCCCCCGTCCTGCCCTCTTAAAACAGGGAAAACATCTTGTTCTCCTCGCACAGCTGCAAGGTCAGGGGCGAGAGAAGCGCCTTCCTCTCTCCCACATACTTTTTGAATTTCATCGTGTTCCCGTTGACTACGACCTCCGTATTCAGCTTGATCTTTGCCCCCAGCAGATCCCCCACAATGGCCTTTGCCACATCATAGGATTCATCCGCCGTCAGCACATACGCCTGCAGCAGATTGCAGACCACGCTGTCGATGCCATGCTTCACCGTGGTCTGTGTGCCGTTTAAGTCACCGGAAAAAGCGCCCGCCAGCTTTGCATGGTGCCGCACCTTGTCAATATCCTTACAGAACAGCAGAAACCGTGCGTAAGCGGCAAATCCGACAGTAAAGGAATAGCCCGCCAGCAGATTGAACATCTGCTCCGAGAAATCCGCAGGCTCCTTCACGGACAGGATATAGTTTTCCAGGCAGTCCGCCTTCACCGAAGCGCCGTTGGCAATCAGCCGCTTTGCCTTCTCTATTCGGGCGTCTACGGTGTCTATGTCCGATGTGATATACTGTGTCAATACATTGGAATCCACCTTGAAGCCCTTATCGATCAGACAGTCCGACACAGGGGCTTTGACCTCCTCCGGGTCCGCGGAGGACAGCAGGTACTCCGACAGCAGATCCCCCAGATAGGTCTTGTTGATCCCCGTCTCGAAGATCTTCTCCACGATGGGCAGCTTGCCCTCCCCATCTACGGCTGTACGCACGATGTAATTCCTGGCCGTGATGTTGGAGATAGGGCACTCCTTCGTCAGCAGAAAATCAATTACCCTGATCCGGTCAGAGTAGGGATCCCGATTGTTGTTCAGATAATAGTTGTAGACGGCGTCCCTGGATTTTCCATCCACTTCAAAGCGGAACATCCTCTCCAGCACTTCCAGTTTCTCTTCCGCCGTGCCCGGCCAACCATCCATATAGGAGATGATGGCCCGAGAGCTCAATTGTACAAACACGCCCTTTTCCAGCAGCGCGTCAAAGAATGCTGTGATCACTTCATGGGATTGATTCTCCATGAGGCAGAAAACCAGAATCGCCTCTGTCTCCTGGTCGCTCACTTTCGCTTCATACAGCGCCAGAAAGGCTTCCTTCGCCAAATCATAGCCGTCCATCTGGCCGTGCAGGGCCTTGGCAACGGCCTCCGCGCTGCATTTTATGTCTGCCATAGCCAGCATCCGAAGGATGTAAGCCTTGGTTCTAATCGTATCCGCGCTCTCGCCAAAATATTGTTCAAAAAAGTTTTTGGGGATGTTCCCCGCCGCCTGGGGCTGGAATACCAGCCCCAGCAGTTCCTGTTTCCTGCCATTGTCGGGATAGTGAAGCATCAGCTCCTGCAGGCTGGATTTTCTGTCGATACGATTCGTATTCCGGATTACAGCCTCCGCCACGTCATAGTTCTCCCGTTTGAGGGATATCCTGAGCAGACTGCCGTTCGCATGTTCCGAAAATATCTCCGCCGGCCGGAGCTTGGAGGAAATATACTCCACACGCCCCCCGTCGTTTAAGGTGTCAAACACCACCAGCAGATTGGCATAGATATCCGCCACACCCTCCCCGAAGGCTTCATACATATTGATCTCGTCCTCGGCTATAGAGGGAAATTCCTCATTCAGCCGCTTTGCATAGAGCTTTACCTTATCCAGGTAACCCCTGGCTTCGTCCTGGGACCTGGCTGCGGAAATCATGGCCAGGTTATAGCTGATATTGGCAATGAGGGTTCCCACATGCTTGTGGTTCTTCCTCTCACAGTCCTCCAGGTTCTTGCCTGCGCTTTCCATCTTGTTGTTGGCCACGTCCATAAGTGTCTGGCGCACCACATCGCTGATGCCTTCAATTCCGTCAACCTGAACCTTGTCAAATGTGGCCTCTCTCTCAACCACCGTCCCGCAGTACTTGCAAATCCATATTTTCTTTGCGGGATCAAACTCCAGCTTTCCTCCGCAGGCACATTTTCTGGCAATAAAATTCACAGCCATGAGCGGTTACACTCCTTATATTTTACTTGGAAACCATAAGTTTCTTATTTCTCTCCACAAACAAAAGCTCAATTTTGGGGCAGAGCTCCTTCACCGCCGCCATGTCGCCCGCGTCAAATTTAACCCTCAGTTCCGCCAGATACTGCATAATCATCTGCTCCTGGGTTGCCACCACGCTGCCTGACATGGGATCGGAATACTTTATGGTCTCGGACAGCTTTCTAAGCGCGCCCTTCACGTCGGCGTCACTGCTTCTCTGAAGCAGCATCTCCACATCCACGTTGATCCCCTTTATAAAGCTGACGTTCTCCTTTATCTTGGAATCCGTGCGCAGGACGGCATCTCTGGTCATGATGGATATGGCGGCGATCACGATGAACACACACAGCAGGATAGCCTGAACAAACACCGCCACTTTCACGCCGGCCTGTCTTCTGAAAAGCATAAATACCATGCTGGCAAAAAACTCGGCGGCAACAAAGTACACCGAGAAAGCGCCCAGTGGAATCCCGAAGAACACCGCCCTGACACTCAGGTTTTTGGCAATGCTGAGCACACAAACAATATGCAGCAGATACGCCGCAGCCATAAAGACATAACTGACCCAGAACACTGCGTTAAATCCCTTGAATATAAGGAATACAAACAAGTTGTATATCAAAAAGATCGCCAAGTAAATGATTCCGAGCATTAAACTGTTTTTCTTTTTCATCATCCTCTCCTCCCACTATCCTCTCTTTGTGCCGCACTCGGGGCAAAACTTCGACTCGCTGGTAAACACATATCCGCATCCGGCGCACACGTTGGAATTTTGCTCCACCTTAGTCCCGCACTCCTCACAGAACTTTGCCCCCGGACTCAGCGGATGACCGCAGTTTACACAGAATTTTCCTCCGGCGGATGCGGGCGTCTTGGCCGCCGGCGCCTCCATCCGGGGCTCCGCCGCAGGCGGCTGCTGTCCCCCTCTGCCCATATTTTCCATAAAGCCTGCCACGTCGAAGGGTCTGGCCTCTGGATTATTTCCGGCGCCGCCTCCCGCAGGGACGCTGTCCGGGCTCAATGCGCCGCGGGCGATATCCGCCACGGTTTTGCCGAATGCGCCGCCCATCATAAAGCCGCCCACGGCCCCGCCGATATTTCCCATGGTGCCTTCGTTCCCCGCAAAAGTCTGGGCAATATCCATCTGCCGTTCCTCCTGCCAGGTATAGCCCTGGATCTTTCTGGAAGCCCGGAGCTCTTTCGCCTTTTTCACCGCCTCAAAGTCTTCATCGGGCACGGTGATGGACTCAATATTGAACTGGAGCACATCAATTCCGTAATCCTCGAACAGGGGCCTCAGCTGCTCACGCACAACCTCCGATATCTCAAACAGGTTCTCATTCATATCAAAGTAGCTTACTTTGCCCACATTCATAATCTTTGATATGTATGATTTTACATACTGCTTGATGATGCCGCGGAACTTCGACACCATCCCTTCCGCGTCAAAAATATCCCTAAAGCCCACCATTTTCAGCATAAATTTCCGTGAGTCCATGACCTGGAAATTCATGTTGCCGCACATTCCCACATGCAGGAAAATGTCATACACCGGATCGTTTAAAGTGATTTCGCCGGGGATCCCCCAAGTGAGGTCCATCTGATGG
>CAMWTF010000082.1 GCA_947177105.1 uncultured Lachnospiraceae bacterium
ACCCCCACCCCGCATACCCCCCCCATGCCTCGTCTGGTGGGCGCGTTCTGGTGAAAAGAGACAGGAATAAGGAGAAGAATTATGACAACGGCGAGAAGGATAGGGTGGATAGCGCTGAGTGTTTTGGCGTTATTGGCGGCACTGGGTATACAGATAGTGGCGAGCGTGGCGGTTATACTGCCCCATTCGTTTATAGCGGGAATACAGGCGGCGATGAACGGACAGACCGACCCCAGTATGGTCATGGAGAGCGTTATGGCCGATATGGGAGGAATTATGGGTATTATTTTGGTGGTGGTAGGAGTGCTGCTGCTGGTAGTGTTTGTCCCTTGGTTCTATTTTGGCTGCGGCAGACAGAAGTTCACCGGAGAGTCTGCCAAAAGGGTGTTTGCCCCTCGAACGCTGCTTGTAGTGGTTATCATTGCGGTAGGGTTGAACTACGGAATTAATTGCCTGCTTCAGGTGGTCTATATCCTGGTTCCCCAGGTGTTGGATAAATACCAGCAGCTGATGGAAAATGCCGGAATAGGCAGCGATGTCTGGGCCAATACGGCGGCGGTACTCCTGGCTCCCCTGGGGGAGGAATTGATTTTCAGGGGCGTGGTCTTTTACTATGCCCGCAGGGCCGTGAGCGACATGAGAAATCCCAGGGCGGCATTCTGGATAGCCAACTGTATCCAGGCGCTGCTGTTTGGTATCTACCATATGAATCTGGTTCAGGGCATCTATGCTTTTGTCATCGGCCTGGCGCTGGGATATTTGTGCCAGAAGTATCGCAGTGTGATTCCAGGGATGCTGGCGCATCTGGTGTTCAATGGTATGTCTGCCCTTTTTGGTGATGTGATGTATGCCTGGATTCCGGAGGGTATAGACTGGTATGCCATCATCGGGGTAGTCTGTATCGCCCTGGTAATGGTTACGATCTTGAAAAATGGTTCCCTGAATGTAGATAATGAACAGAATGTTGCATAATCGTAAATAAATCTTAAGAATTATTCATGAAGTCTTAAGATGCATTTTGTATACAGCTGTGCTATACTGTACTTGGTGATAATAGGATACAGTATGGACGCCGAGGCGGTTAATTCCTGATCACCGATTTGGAAGTAGAACTATACGGAGCTTTAAATAAGAAATGGAGGAGAGTATGAAGAAAAAGGGTTTTATAAAGAGGATACTTGCTCTTACAACGGCTGCGGCGCTGGTATTATCGCTGGCAGCCTGCGGTGATGGAGAGCAGCAGCAGGAGGCAGCGGAGGGCTTTGTCTATGTGCCGGAGTTTATTGATTTGACAGCTATGGAGGATGTACAGAATATAAGCGAGCCTACTCTGCGGGGAGGAGAGTTGTATTTTTCTTCTCATTACTGGGATGAAGAGGCGGAGGAAAGCGGGCAGAAATATTATCGTAGGAACCTGGAGACAGGGGAGATGGTGGAACTGCCTTTGAACATGAACATAGAGGGAGCGGACTATTCCTATCCCATGACCGGCCTGCTGTTTGATTCGGACGATAATATAGTCTGCCTGATGCGCGCGTCCAAGACAGACGAAGAGGGCAATTACATCCAGACCAATTATCTGATGAAATTTGACCCAGAGGGGAAGCAGCTCCTTAGTGAGGACATCTCTGAGGCGTTGTCCCTGGAGGGTGCGGAGAGCACTTATGTGCAGAATGCTGTGATGGACAATGAGGGAAGGCTGTACATGAATGTGAGCAGCAGCGGCATGAACAGATCTAATTCTTTTATCGTAGTCATTGACAAGGATGCGAATCTGTTGGCGCAGATAGACACGGGCACCGACTGGATCAGCGCCATCGGTGCGGCGGAGGACGGAACAGTGCTGGTCACCCGCTATGGCGATGTGGGTATGGAATGTCTGGAGGTGGATCTGGCGAACAAGACCCTGGGTACCCCCCACAGCGGTGTGCCTTCCTCCTATAACAGCAATTCGCTGAACCCTGCTCCGGGAGGCGGCCTTCTGGTCAATGATGGCACCAGGCTTTGGAAATATGACCTGGAGACGGAGGAGTCGGAGGAGATCCTGACTTGGACAGACTGTGATATCAACGGCAGCTATGTACAGATGATTCAGCCCATGGAGGACGGGCGGATTGCCGTATACTCTGAGAACTGGAGCAATAATACCAAGGAAGTCGCCTATCTGACCAAGACGGAGGCGGCTGAGGTGGTGGAAAAGAAGATCATTACCCTTGCCACCATGTTCTCCAGCCAGGATATTCAGGAGGCTGTAGTCAATTTCAACAAGCAGAGCGATACTTATAAGGTTAGAATTGTTACATATTTTGACGAGAGCACTGAGTGGACGGAGACCAAGTACCAGGACGCCATGACAGCGCTGAACAATGCAATCACAAGCAGCAACTGCCCTGATATAATCGACCTGTCCTATGGCAATGTGGACTCCTATGTGACAAAAGGGCTTTTGTCGGATTTGACTCCTTATCTGGAGAACAGCTCCGTGAAGAAGGAGGATCTGATGGAGTCTGTGTTGGATGCCTACACCTTTGGGGATACGCTGGTATGCATTCCCACAGGTTTTACTATCTCCACTATCATGGGCCGGACCTCCCAACTGGGTGACCGTACCAGCTGGACCATCAAGGACATTATGGAATTTGCGGCCCAGTATCCGGAGGCAAAATTGTTTGAATATTCTTCCAAGGGCAGTATGCTGAGTACCTGTCTGCAGTACAGCAGCGATGCTTTTATTGACTACAACACCGGAAAATGTAATTTTAACAGCCAGGAGTTTCTGGACATTCTGGAGTTTGCCAATACCTTTGAGACGGAGACCGAGTGGGACAGAGAGGGAGATAGTCTTCCCAAGCAGATATCGGATGGAAGGATTCTGCTCAATGCTATTGACATTTATGAGATGACGGAGATGCAGATGTACTCCCTGATGTTTAATGAGCCCATAACCTTTATCGGCTATCCCACGGTGGATGGCAGCAGCGGCAACCGTATCAACGGCCGGAACTGCTATGCCATTACCACCAAGAGCAAAAATCCCGACGGCGCATGGTCCTTTATTGAGTCCATGCTGCAGTATGAGGAAGTGTCAGAGTGGCGCGGCCCCAGCTATTTCCCTATTCGCAAGGATATGCTGGAGGAATCCTTTGAGATTGCTATGAAGGAGAACGGATCCTATGACGAGGATGGAAATATCATGACGGACGAGAACGGGGAGCCCATGATTTATCCTAAGGTTACCTGGGGATATGAGGACTGGACGTGTGAAGTCTATGCCGCAACGCCGGAGCAGGTGCAGGCAGTGAGAAATCTGATTGACACTTCGGTGGCGGCTACCAACAATGATGAGACCATACTCAATATCATCCTGGAGGAGGCGCAAGGCTATTTTGAGGGCCAGAAGAGCGCTCAGGATGTAGCGAACGTGATTCAGAGCCGGGTGCAGACCTATGTGAGTGAGAACAGCTAAGGAGGCATAGAAGCCTTGAAGAAGTTGAAAGAAAAAAAGGCCCATGCCAGTATGGGCAAACGGTTAAAGAGGGTGAAGAGGAGCTCGGGGCTGTTTATAGCCCCCAGTTTCCTGGGGGTGATGACCTTTTTCGTGATCCCGTTTATTGTGATTGTTTATTATTCGATGGTAGATAATCCTATAAGCCGTAATTTTGTATTTCTGGATAATTTTAAGAATATAACAGGCAATTCGGCATTCCGCTCGGCAGTATTCAATACAGCCTTATTTGCCGGTGTTTCGGTGCCGCTGGCGGTAGTGTTTTCTCTGCTGCTGGCGATCCTGCTGGAGTCCAAGATTCCGTTCAGGAGCCAGTTTCGGACATTTTTCCTCAGTCCCATGATGGTGCCGGTGGCGTCCGTGGTGTTGATCTGGCAGGTGCTTTTCCACTATAATGGCGTGGCAAACGACATGATTGCCGTATTTGGATTAGGGCCCATAGACTGGTTTAAGTCCGCCTATGGGCGTATCGTGCTGACGATCCTGTTTCTATGGAAAAACCTGGGTTATAATATGATTCTGTTCATGGCCGCCTTATCCAGTATCCCCAAAGATATTCTGGAGGTGGCCCGCATGGAGAGCGCCACGGCGCTGCAGACTTTTTTCAAAATAAAGATACGGTATCTGTCATCCACCATATTGTTTGTGGCAATTATGTCTCTGATTAATTCCTTTAAGGTATTCCGTGAAATTTATCTGCTGTCGGGGGACTATCCCGTAGATAGTATCTACATGCTGCAGACTTTCATGAACAATACTTTCCGGAAACTTGACTATCAGAAGCTTTCCTCGGCGGCTGTGCTGATGTCCATCGTTATGGTGCTGATCATCGGTTTGCTGTTCATCGTGGAGAATCACTTCGGAAAGGATGTGGAGGGATGAGCAAGCCTAAGAAAACCCTGCAGCCTTGGGAGGCGGAGAGGGAGAGAGTTAGGAAGGCCGCCAAGAGACGCCGTGCCTGGTCCTACACGAAAAGGGGCTTTGGCACCGTGTTTGCCGCCTTTTTTGCGATTCTGTTCCTGATGCCCATTGTGCTGACCATTACTAACTCCTTCATGTCCTCGTCGGAGATCAGCTCCAATTACGGAATGGTCTTTGCCACCACCTCTTCAGGAGGCAAGGTGTACATAGCGGAGAAGGTGACGCTTAAATTTATACCAGACATGGTATCCTTCAGCCAGTATGTGACTGTGCTGTTTAAAAGCCCGGAGTATCTGTTAAAGTTCTGGAACTCAGTGATTCTGGTGGGACCCATTGTGGTGTTCCAGCTGACTGTGGCAACTCTGGCTTCCTACGGATTTTCCAGATACCGGGGACGGATCAGGGAGATTATTTTCTTCCTTTATATCATATTGATGCTGATGCCCTATCAGGTGACATTGGTACCCAACTATCTGGTGTCTGACTGGCTGAATATTCTGGACACCAGGTGGGCCATCTGGCTGCCGGGTATCTTTTCTCCCTTTGCGGTGTTTTTGCTTACCAAGTTTATGCGGCGTATTCCGATATCGCTGGTGGAGGCGGCGCAGATAGACGGCGCCGGGGAGTGGCAGATTTTTGCCAAGGTGTGTTTCCCGCTGTGTAAGGGAGCTATCGCGTCGGCGGCGATTCTGGTGTTTATCGACTACTGGAACATGGTGGAGCAGCCATTGATTCTGCTTGCGGATGCGGAGATGCATCCCTTGTCAGTGTTCCTGAGCAAAATCAATTCCGGCGAGATCGGCTTGGCTTTTGCCGTGGCCACAATCTACATGGTTCCTGGCCTGCTGGTGTTCCTGTACGGAGAAGAGTATCTGGTGGATGGCATCACTTACCAGGGCGGTGTAAAAGGTTAATGTTAAAAGAAAGGGTATGGTTAATGCAATGAACGAGAACGGAAGTAAGAGAAAAGAATGGGTCAAAAATGCGGCGATTGTTTTTTTGATTATTCTGCTGCTTTTAACTTTTTTCTCTAACACGATTCAGAATTATTCCCTGCCGGAGGTTGCGACCCAGTATGTGGAGAGCGGTACCATCACAGCCAAGATCAGAGGGATGGGTGTCGTGGAGAGCGGCGATCCCTACAATGTAAAGATCAAGGAAGTCAGGGAAGTGGCCAGCGTGGAGGTCAAGGTTGGAGACAAGGTGGAAGCAGGTCAGGTGCTCTGCACTCTGACAGAGGCGGACAGCCAGCAGCTGGATCAGGCCAAGACGGATCTGGAGCAGAAACAGCAGGCGTTGGAAACGGCGCAGTTTAACTTTGAAAAGCAGCTGCTGACAGGTAACTATGAGGTATCCATCATGCAGAACGCAGGTAACACCGGAACTGTGAGCGGATACTTAAGCCAGATCTATACTGCCAAGAATGAGATGGAGGCGGCCCAGACCAAGGTGGACGAGTGGAACACTGTTATTGCGAACATTGACATGCAGCTGGCCTACAACCCTTACAGCGCCGATGTGAGCAAGGAGACTAAGGCGGTGAACGAGGCGCAGGCGGAGCTGAATATCATTGAAAACGATTTGACCGGCGCCCGGAACTGGCTTACATCCCTGGACGCCCAGATAGAGCAGGAGAGAGCGGCTTTGAGTGTGAGCAGCGGTGATGCCGCCCGTCTGGATAATCTGCTTTCCCAGCGCCTGACAGCCAACCAGAATGTGATCGGTTTGGAGAGCAGGCAGCGTTCGGCAGAACAAAACTTAAAAAACGCCCAGGCAGCTTTGGACGCCAAGAAGGGCACTACGGATCTGGATAATACTCTGAACCAGCAGAAGGCATTTGCACAGTTGTCACTTGGAAATGCCCAGGCATACTTTGACCTGAAAAAGACGGCCTACGATGATTTGATAAAGAACATAGGGGATACCTATGCGTTGAGTGAACTTACGGATGCTATTGCAAACGCCCAGAAGGACGTGGAGGAGGCACAGGCAAAAGTGGATAAGCTGGCGAGCGATACCATGGGCGGTGAGATAACGGCTCCCATCTCTGGTCTGATCACCTCTGTCAATGTAAAATCCGGTGTAGAGACTCCTTCCGATGGTATTGTGTTTACCATGCAGCCCGAGGGCAAGGGTTATACCATGAGCTTTTCCGTGTCCAATCAGCAGGCTACAAGGGTATCTGTAGGAGATCAGGCGGATCTTGTGAATGCCTGGCGGTATGACGGCGTTTTGGTGACTCTCTCCAGCATCAAGCCCGATCCCAACAATCCGGGGCAGAACAAGCTATTGACTTTTGATGTAACCGGGGACAATGTAATCGCTGGACAGAGCCTGAACGTGACGGTGGGCTCTAAGAGCGCCAATTATGATTATCTTGTACCTAACAGTGCAATCAGGGAGGATTCCAACGGCAAGTTCATTCTGGTGATTACATCAAAGAGTTCGCCCATAGGCACCCGATATTTCGCAAGCCGCATAGATGTGGAAGTGCTGGCATCGGATGATACCAAGTCGGCAGTCAGCGGCGCCGTTGAGTCCTACATGTATGTCATTACCACCTCCACCAAGCCCGTAGAGGCCGGTAAGCAGGTGAGACTGGCAAACAATTAGGCAAACGGGAGTAGGGTGAAATGAGGATTTCACCATCTTGATTTGAATGCCCGCTGAAGCGGGCAAACGGGAGTTTGTATGAAAAAATGGTTGAGATCTTTATCTGGCAGACAGATAAAGCTGGGAATATCAACAGGAAGTTCTGTGATCGTATTCCTGATACTGACCGGTGTGATTGCCCTGCTTGCGGGAAAGCAGACAGAGCAGCAGGTTTCCCGGCGCTGGGACAGTGAGGGGGGAGTGGCGCAGGTCAGCTGCTTCTTCTCCCCCAATGCAAAAATCACGCAGGACAGTATAGAGAGCTTTGAGCATTCGCTGGACAACGCACTCAAGGAGGCATCCATCGAACAGGATTCCCCCAATCCGGGCGCCAGGCTTTGGGTCGATGCCTACAGCGCAGACGGCACCATCACCCTGTCCACCGACAGGGGCTCCATAGAGGCGGACGCTCTGGGCATAGGCGGTGACTTTTTTCTGTTCCACCAGCCGTTGCTGCTCAATGGTTCTTATTTTTCCGGCAATGATTTGATGCAGGATTATGTGATATTGGACAGAGAGGCGTCCTGGCAGCTTTTTGGATCTACCGATGTGGCAGGCATGACTGTGAACATCGCAGGCAGACCCCATATGGTTATCGGCGTTGTAGAGCGTCCTGGCGGGAAACTTTATGAGGCGGCGGGGTTGGACGGAACCAGAGTTTTTGTGTCCTATGAGACATTAAGCGCATATGGACAGAGCGGCGGCATCAATCATTTTGAGATTGTCATGCCGAACCCGGTAAAACAGTATGCGGAGAATTATGTGCGGGAGCAGTTGGGCACCCCTGAGAAGGAGGTGGAGGTGCTGGAGAACAGCAGCCGCTACCAGCTGGGGAAACGGCTGCGGCTGCTGCTGGACTTCGGCACCCGTTCCATGAACGGCAAGGCTATCATTTACCCTTATTGGGAGAATGTGGCCAGAGGTTATGAAGATATTCTGGCATTGCTCACTCTGTTCCAGATGCTTTTCCTGATCTATCCTTCGGGGGTGGCGCTGGTCTGGATTGTGATCCGCTGGAAGAACAAGACTTGGACTGCCAAGACCGTACTGGTGGCACTGCAGGACAAATGGCAGCGTGCCGGCGACAGACGCAGGGAGCAGCGCAAAAACGGGAAGGACAAGGAGGAAAAGTCCTGGCTGGATGATGACTCGGAGGAAAGGCAGAAGCGCCGTCAGCAGAAACAGGAGGAGCGCAGACGCCGCAAACTGGATAAAGAATTTCAGGCGGATAGAAAGAAGTCCAGAAAGCGATAATAGAGGGAGTAACTCTATTGAACAGAAAAGAGGAGATTATGAGAAAAGGAATTATGAAGAGAGGATTGGCTCTGGGCCTTGCGGCGGTTATGACTATTGTCCTTGGCGCCTGCGGGGGCGGCAAGGACAATAACAGTCAGTTAGCCAAGGAAAATGTGTATTCTTTCCAGGAGATTACCCAGATAAGCAATGAGGAAAATGTCAATGATATGTTTTTCCAGAACGACAAGCTGTATCTGATGACCACCAAGTATACCTGGGATGAGGAAGGAAATTCAGATAGCGTTTTTGGCTATTATGTGTCCAATGCGGACGGCACTGACAAGAATTTTGTGGAACTTTCAGGACCGGACAGGGAAAGCAACCGCAGTTGGATCAACAGCACCATCTTCACAAAGGGCGGGTATATCT
>CAMWTF010000083.1 GCA_947177105.1 uncultured Lachnospiraceae bacterium
CCCCTGTCTGCTGGCCCTGTATTTTCAAGGATTTTTAACAACGAAATTAATTCTTAAAAACGGGAAAATATGTAATGTCTGGCGGCCTCCCCTCCGGGTCCCGCCGCCAAACACCATGCATTCACACTCTACGCTTCCTCAAAGGTCGCACACAGCGTCTCCCTGCAATCACATGCACCACAGCCCTGGATGTCCACGTGCTTTGCCGTACACTTGTAATTTTCATTATGAGTACATTTGGCAGCCTCACAGTCAATGCTGATGTTGCTGGTGGGGTGACAGGTGCAGTTGCTGTAGGAATTGCTGGCCCCCCTGCGGGGAAGAAAGCTCTCGCAGCAGGTCTCATTGTCACAGCAGGCATGTTTTCCGCCCACCATGATATCTCCCTTGGAGCACAATTTTTCCTCGTTGTACACGCAGTTTTCCACAGTACATTTTAAATCCGTCATCGCTTCCTCCATTCTACTCCCGAATCTGATTCCCATTGAGTTCTCATTGTTCCTTTCATCAGTATGGACGGATTAAGCGATATTTATTCATTTTTTATTTTTCTTCCGAAACCTCTTCTCTCCGGATGGTCTTGGTGCGGATCTCCTCACAAATCTGACCTGTAAATTCCGCCAGAGGCTTCTGCCCCTCATCGCCTGCGAAGCGGCTTCTCACAGATACCAGGCCGTCAGCCTCCTCCTTCTCTCCCACCACCAGCATATAGGGCACTTTGGCCAAACGGGCCTCTCGGATCTTAAAGCCAATCTTCTCGGATCGATTGTCCACCTCGGCCAGCACTCCGTTTTTCCTCAGTTCTCCGCGGACGGACTGGGCATAGCCCTCATATTTTTCGGAGATAGGCAACACACGTACCTGCTCCGGACACAGCCATGTGGGGAACTTACCCGCATACTTCTCCACCAGCCATGCCAGGGTGCGCTCATAGCAGCCCATGGAAGTCCTGTGGATAATGTACGGACGCACCTTGTCGCCGTTCTGATCGATAAAGTACATGTCAAATTGCTCCGCCAGCAGGGCATCCCACTGGATTGTAATCATGGTGTCCTCTTTGCCGTACACATTCCGGGCATTGATATCGATCTTGGGGCCGTAGAAAGCCGCCTCCCCCACGTCCTCCACATAGGGGATCTGCAACTCATTCATGATATCCCGCATATGCTGCTGGGTCTGCTCCCAGACCTTTGGCTCCCCGATATACTTTTCTCTGTTGTCCGGGTCCCACTTGGAGAGATGGTAGGTCACATCCTCCTCCACACCCAGCGTCTGCAGGCAGTGCTTTGCCAGCGCCAGGCATCCTTTGAACTCCTCCACCATCTGGTCGGGTCTCACGATCAAGTGGCCCTCGGATATGGTGAACTGGCGCACCCTGGTCAGGCCATGCATCTCTCCGGAGTCCTCGTTTCTAAACAGCGTGGAGGTCTCCCCATAGCGCAGGGGCAAATCCCTGTAAGAATGCTGGGTCGCCTTGTACACGTAATACTGGAAGGGGCAAGTCATGGGACGCAGAGCAAATACCTCCTTGTCCTTCTCCTCATCCCCCATGACGAACATGCCTTCCTTGTAGTGATCCCAATGACCGGAGATTTTGTACAGGTCAGATTTGGCCATAAGCGGCGTCTTGGTGCGGATATAGCCCCACTCATTGTCCTCCAAATCTTCAATCCATCGCTGCAGAGTCTGGATAATCTTGGCGCCCTTGGGCATCAGCAGGGGCAGACCCTGGCCGATCACGTCCACCGTGGTGAACAGTTCCATCTCCCGGCCCAGCTTGTTGTGATCCCGGCGTCTGGCGTCCTCCATGCGCTCCAGATGAGACGCCAGTTCCTCCTTGTTGCCATAGGCAGTGCCATAAATCCGCTGCAGGCGCGCCTTGTTGGAATCTCCTCTCCAGTAGGCCATGGAGGAGGATGTCAGCTTAAAAGCTTTCACTCCTTTGGTATTCATCAAGTGAGGGCCTGCGCACAGATCCACAAACTCTCCCTGCCGGTAGAAGGAGATCTCCGCATCTTGGGGCAAATCCTGAATCAGTTCCACCTTGTAGGGTTCGCCCTTCTCCTCCATAAACCGGATTGCCTCTTCCCTGGGTAACAGGAACTTCTCCAGGCGCGCGCCCTCCTTCACAATCTTCTTCATCTCCGCCTCTAACTTATCCAGATCCTCCCTGGAGAAAGCCTCATGGTCAAAATCGTAGTAGAAGCCCTCCTCAATGCTGGGGCCAATGGCCAGCTTGGCATCCGGGAAAATTCTCTTAACCGCTTCCGCCAGCACGTGGGAAGCGGTATGGCGCAGAGCCGCCAGGCCCTCCGGGTCCTTCGCCGTGCAGATCTCCAGTCGGCAGTCCTGCGTTGCCACCGTCCGCAGATCCACCGTCTCGCCGTTTATCTTGGCACAGCAGGCCGCTCTGGCCAGGCCCTCGCTGATGTCCAGCGCAATGTCATACACGCTCTTGCTCTCCGCATACTCCTTTACGGAGCCGTCCTTCAATGTGATCTTCATAACTCTCCTCCTAATTTAGTTCCGCATCCTCAGACGCCTTTTCCTCTTCGTCCTCCTGCTTGCGGTCATTTCCGCTGTTGTTTCCATTATTGTTTCCGTTATTGCTTCCGATCATCATGCCGTGGGTCATGGGCGCCGTCTTCAGGCCGTACACAATCCCTCCCAGCAGACAAGCAATGCCAATCAGCCAGAGAGTGACTTTAGGCAATGTCACCTCTCCATCAAAACATGTTTTTGCCAATTCCTTCAACTTACAGCACATTCTTCTCTCTCCTTCCTTATTAGAGTTCCGCATCTCCCCTGCATGCACACAATTCCGGTGATCAAAATCATGACGCTTCGGCGTCCTTATTTTGATCAGTGTACATTCCGGGGATATGCTGTTTTTAGAGTTCCGCATCTCCCCCGCATATACACAAAAATCCCCTGCAATATTCCTATTGCAAGGGACGTAAGATACGCGGTTCCACCCTTGTTGCCAAGCCCCGACTGACAGACTCCGGCCATCTTCATTCTCCGTAACGCAGAGCTGCGGGCTTGATTAGAGCCGCTCCGGGGCGGTCTTCCCCTGGTTTCTTCCGGACGCGCTTCCACCTTACGGCATCCGCCGCAGCCGCCCTCTCTGAGGATTCCAACAAGGTACTCTTCCCATCAACGCTTTATCTATGGCTTACAATAACACTTTTTAATCAAAATGTAAAGAGGAATTTTTGGAAAAACGGGCATCCCCCACAATCCGTACCAGCGCCCCGCTAAACGGCAACAGCAGCAGCGTGGAGGCTAGATTAAAAAACAAATGCAGATTGGCGATCTGCAGCGCAGGATGGCCTGGCGTCCAGGAACCGACCCAAGCGGTCAATGGAACTACCCGATCCACTGCCAGAAAAATCCCTGTGCCCAGCAGATTGATCAGAAGATGCAGCCGGGCACAGCTGCGGGCGGAGGGACTTAAAGCCACGCTGGCCCACAGTGCGGTGAGACAGGTGCCGATATTCTGTCCATATACAATATAGGCGCTCTGCTCCAGGCCCACCAGCCCCTCAGCTGCCATGGACTGCAGAATAGCCACCGAGGCGGAGGAGGACTGGATCAGAGCGGTGAACACTGCACCGCCCAACACACCGGTCACTGGAAACTTAAGGCCGGTCAGCAGCCGGGCCAGCACCGGAGAAGATCGATAGGGCACCATGGCCTCCTGCATCAGTTCCATGCCCAATAGCAGCATGCCCATCCCCATGGCAAGCGCTCCCACTAATTTTACCCTGTCCGGCAGGGCATTTGTTCTGCAGTTTTGTTTACCCAAAGCCCTGCCCGGAAACTTCTTCACTGCTCCCGCAGCCAACACCAGCAGCGCGCCCCCGGCCAGAAAAAGCGGCGCCAATGACTGTATAGGCAGCGCCGCCATCACCCCTGTGCCCGCCGTACCCACATTGGCCCCCAGGATCACGCCCACCGCCTGCTCCAGCGTCATCAGCCCTTTGTCTACCAGGTTGACGGTCATGACCGTGATGGCTGTGGAAGACTGTACCAGCGCTGTTATGACCATTCCGGTCAACGCCCCTATCCAGGGATTGGAGGTAAATCGGCGCAGGCTTCTCTCCACAGCCGGTCCTGCCAGTTCCTCCAAATAGCTGCTAATCAGATGCAGCCCATATAAAAAGATACCCACTCCGGCTCCTATTCGAACCAGTACTCCCAGGAATGTCCCCATACATGCCACAAACCAGCCCGCAGCCCCGCTCCTCTTTGCAATTCTCCCTCTATTGTATGGGAACATAAATAAAAATATGAGAGGGGCGCAATATCCCCCTCTCTTATTTTAGAGTTCCGCATCTTCCTCTCTATCTCATTTCACATAACATCCTCCGGCTCCTGCCCGTAATACGCAAATTTGTTCTTTCCGCTCTTCTTTACCAGATACATAGCCTTGTCGGCACACACAATCAGCTGTTCCATAGAGTCTGCATCCCTGGGATAAGTGGCGATGCCGATACTGCCAGTAACCTTCCGCTTGACGCCTCGGATCATAAAATCATCTGCGAATACCTGCCTGCACTTATATGCTATTTTCTCAATCATATTCTCATGCTCACTGAGCAGAATCATGATAAACTCATCCCCCGCATAGCGGTAAGGTGTCAATATCTGGGACTGCATGGCCTTCATCCGATCCGCCACCTGCTTTAGAGCCTCATCCCCCGCCGCATGCCCATACACATCGTTAATATTCTTGAAATCGTCAATATCTAGCATAAACACCGTACAGGGAACCTCCTGTTGTGTCAGCTTGGTCAGATCCTCCACAAATTTACTCCGGTTGTGAAGCCCTGTCAGGAAATCGTGCTGGGAGGCGGATTCCAGGATATTTCGGGTTCCCTCCAGTTCCGTCATCAGCTTTCTGCGGTGCAGATTGTCATAGAGCACCAGCAGCACAATCACCACCATAGCCAGCGCAACCACCGTCATGGGCACAAAGACATTTTTATATTTCTCAATAAATGTGACCTTGTGGTTGACTATCTCCGTATCCTTGGGCAGCTTACCCATATCCAGATCATACTGTAACATGGCCTCCTCGTTTATGTAATACATATTGGGACTGTCCGCCACGGAAATATTGGCCGGATTCATACCTCCCACAATGGAAGTAGCCATCTGACCCGCGATCAGGCCGGACTTTCTCATGGATACCACATAGCCGCCCAGAAGTCCCTCTTCAATTCCGCTGTCCACCATACGTATCACCGGAATACTGGAATATTTTACCAGTGTCTGGACCGCTTCCAGATTGGTATACATCTTGCCGCTCATATCCTCCGTCATGACAATAAAGATCAGTATGGTATCATCACGCTGCTGCCATAGACGGGTTCGCAGATCCTGCGTACTGCAGTCCGACACGTTGATCTCTCCAAACGTCAGATCGGGAAACTCGGCCTGAGCGCTGTAAAAGTTCTCCCGCTCGGCCTGCCCTGTCAGGGAATCATCCAGGATAGCCACGATTCTTTTTATCCCCGGCCGCAGCTGCAAAGCCAGATCGATATTTTTCTCCAGGGACAATTCCTCTACCACCCCGGTAACCAGAGGATCCTCCTTTGCCAGTTCCCAGGCATATTGTACATTGTTGATTCCCTCAAACACAATGGGAATCCCGTCAAACAATTCCTCCCTGTAGTCCATTGCAAATTTCAGCGCCGCATCATCCCCTACCACGATCACATCATAGGGCAGCACCACGGACAGGGTATACTTCAGCCGCTCATACAGCATCTGTTCCGCCACCTCAGCGTCCAACCGTTTGGTGTCCATAAACTCATAGTCCGCCGAAATCCCCGGCGCCAATCCTTCAATAAAGCCTTCTATCTGCAGCTGCACCGTATCCCATCCATATGAGTAGGAACTGATAAACAGCACTCTCCCCTGTTCTCCTTCCGCCTGCACCTGGCGGTTCATGCCAAGAAAGAGAATCATCCCCATTAAAAATACTCCAAGCCATTTTTTCATGTGTATATCCTATTCCTTCCATGATATACTTAATTTTTCATTATGTTTATTATAGTATATTGTCTGCATTTTTGCAAGGTTTGATTAGCATCGCCCCGGAAATACAAAAGCACACCCGACCTGCCAGGACTTTTTGGCAGGAGGGTGTACTTTCTTATAGCCCGCTACCCATTTGATTCATATGCCATTACGGCCGCAGCCCCAGGCCGCCCTCCAAGGTAATGGTCTCGCCTGTCATGAATTTAAAATCAGGGGAAGCCAGCTGTACGCATACCCGGCCGATCTCCAGTTCCGCGTCTCCCAGGTGTCCCATGGGCGGAATATGCACATTCTTCT
Organism: uncultured Lachnospiraceae bacterium; assembly: GCA_947177105.1. GTDB lineage: Bacteria > Bacillota > Clostridia > Lachnospirales > Lachnospiraceae > Acetatifactor. The sequence goes on from CAMWTF010000083.1 coordinate 6,346, forward strand.
CATAGGCATCCGGATAAGCCTGCTTGAACTGCTCCAGCTGTGCGGTCCATGCCAGAGGACATACCACATTGACATTGATCCCATCCTTGCCCCACTCGTTGGCTGCCACTCTGGAAAGGCCCCTGATGCCCTCCTTGGCCGCCGCATAAGCGCACTGACCATAATTGCCGAACAGACCTGCGCCGGAGGCGAAATTGATCACCGTTCCCTTGCTCTTAGCCAGGTAGGGATAACATGCCTGCATATAATAAAATGCGGCATACAAGCCGGAATACAGGGCCAGGTCAAACTGCTCCGTGGTATGGTCGGCCAGCGTCACGCCGGAGGCGGAAGCCTGGGCATTGTTGATCAGCACATCAATGCCGCCAAACATATCCACAGTCTGCTTTACCACGTTCTCCACCACGGCCTTATTGTCGGCTCCGGCACATATGTCCGCCTGCACACACAGAACCTTGATGCCGTACTTCTCCTCCAACTCCTGCTTTGCGTCCTCCAGCTTTTTCACATTGCGCCCTGTGATAACCAGGTTCGCCCCTTCTTTTGCGTAGGCTGTGGCGATACCGTATCCGATGGAACCGCATCTCCCGTCGCTGAGCACTGCCCTTCCTGCGCCTGTGATAATGACTGTCTTGCCCTTAAAATCTCCCATAGCGTTCTCCTTCTCATTTTAAAATGGTTATCAATTATAGAATATAATATACCCTTTTTGTTCGGACAAGTCAATGAAAACCCAAAAAAGGGTAAATACTGTTATTTAGCTGCCTTTTTCCCCTTTTTTTTCTTATTTTTAGGCGGCTTTACTTCCTTTTCGATATCGTAGACATCATGGTCTTCCACGCTTTTATTGTACTCCAGCAGTTCCGGCAGCACTGCCTGGAACTCCTCCTCTTCCAGGAGTTCCCCCTCTTCACCGGACTCTTCTCCCCCGGTATCCTTTTCATCCGGCTCCGGAGGGCATACCTCCTCTTCGGCTCCGGGGACTGCGTTTTCTTCCTGAACGATGGGTTTTGCCGTAGGCTCTTGTGCCGCTTCTTTAAAATCCTCCACTGCCCCGGTCTCCTCCGGAGCCGCTGCCCCTTCTGGCTTATCCGCCGTTTTTCCATAGGAAATGCTGCCGGACAAAAGCAGCGCAGCCTTGGCGCTGACAGGTCCCACCATCTCATAGAGCACGGAGGAGGACAAAATGATAGTCAGAACCATGTTTCCCGTCTCCGGCGGCAGCATTCTCTGTCCCAGGAAAGCCAGACCAATGGCAACGCCCGCCTGGGGAATCAGGGCCAGGCCCATATAGTTTCTTATCTCTTTGCTGGTTCCCATGACCATGCAGCTCAGATATGTACCCATATATTTTCCGACGATGCGGATAATAAAGTAGGCCACCCCAATAACCCCCACCGTGGTCAGCGCCTTCAGATCCAGGTTCATACCCGACACAATAAAAAACACGGACATGACGGGAGGCGTAAAGCTGTTAATCTGCCGAAACAGCTTTTTGTCTCTGGTAAGGTTTATGTACACCGCTCCGAATACCATGCAGGACAAAAGCGGGGATATGTCCATGGCCGCGCAGATGCCGCTGAGACCCAGCAGCATGGCAATGGCCAGGATCAGCCGATTGTCTCGGCTTCTGGCGGGGATCAGCAGGCGGCTTAAAAAATAGCCGCAAAAGATGCCCAGCACAATCACCATAATGTTGCAGGCCACCGGTATCAGAATGTCATGTACCGACAGTCCGCCCGCCTCGTTGCCGTTGATAATGGCGGACACAATGCTGAAAGCCAGCAGACATACCACATCGTCCAGAGCCACAATCTGCAGCAGGGTATCCACAAACTCACCCTTGGCCTTGTATTGATTGATGGTCATCATGGTGCTGGCCGGGGCCGTAGCCGTGGCGATGGCTCCCAGAATCAGCGCAAACTCCCAGTTTAAGCGAAAGATAAATTTCAGCAGCAGCGTCACCAGCACACCCGCCGCCAGCGCCTCGCTGAGGGTGATGACGACAATCTTTTTGCCCGTCCGCATAAGTACTTCTTTCTTGAAAAACTTACCTACGCCAAAGGCTATGAAGGCCAGCGCAAGATCGCTGATAAAGCTCATCCCTTCTATCATGGAAGGCGGAATAAAATTAAGGCAGCAGGGGCCAATCAGGATACCTGCCAAAATATAGCCGCTGACCTTGGGCATATTCAGCGTGTTCGTCAGCCTCGTCAGGATAAAACCGGAAAACAATATGATAGACAGGGTCAAAAGAACCTCCGTCTCCCCGTTCAGCCCATTTAAAAATTCCAACATATTCATTACACCTCTCCGCAATCACGCTTTTTCCACGGGATGTCTGTGAT
>CAMWTF010000084.1 GCA_947177105.1 uncultured Lachnospiraceae bacterium
GCTGCCTGCGTCGGGCTTCTTTAATCTCCTGCCCAAGCAGCTGGCGGTAACTTGGTCCTGGCCTTTCGTCGTCCTCCCGGCGCTGCTGCCTGCGGCGGGCTTCTTTCACCTCCTGACGGCGCAGCTGACGATAACTCAGTTCCTGTCTCTCGTCGTCTTCCCGCAGCTGCTGTCTGCGGCGGGCCTCCTTTACTTCCTGACGGCGCAGCTGGCGATAACTCAGCTCCTGTCTCTCGTCGTCTTCCCGCAGCTGCTGCCTGCGGCGAGCCTGCCTCACCTGCTGGCGGTGCAGCCGCAGGGTATTCACTTCGTGCTCCTCATCATCCGCCCGGCGCTGCTGCCTGCGGCGGGCCTGCCTCATCTGTCTGCGGCGCTGCTGGGCCGCACTCTGTTCCTGCTCTTCCTCATATTCCGTAGGATGATGCTTTCGGCGGTCTTTCATCCAGCTTCGCCGGGTGTTGGTGCGCCGGGCAGGAAAATGATAATCCTTCAGGAACCGTCTCAGTCCCCATACCACAAGCGCCGCGGCAGCCAGAATACCCGCCCACATCAGCACCTTCATGACATCTATGAACACAATAGTCGGCGCTTTGTTTCCATCGGCGGCCTCCTCCTCTCCGGACAAACCGCCGGCAAAGCTGTGTCCCCGGTTCTGAGAAACCGCCAGATCCACGGATGCGCTGCCCAGATCCACGCCCTGATAGCTGTAATGAATAACCGCCGCCTGACCCTCGTTTGCCGTTTCGTAATCAATTGTGGAGGTCACGTCCGCAAAGTCCACCGCACGGGGCAGCACAATGCAAGCCTCCCGGTTCAGGGACAGCAGCGGCTTGGAGCTGCCGAATATATCATGTTCCCCGTAGAAAAACCCCGTGTTTCCGATATCATATTTCGTCTCCACCTGGGAGACATTGACTTTTGCGAAATTGCCAAAGCCATAGTTAAACAGCGCTATGGTATCCTCGTAATGGGCAGGAGACTCATCCCTGAGTACCACACAGATCAGCTTCAGGCCGTCCCTCTCCGCACAGGATACCACACAGGAACGGGCAGCATTGGTATATCCTGTCTTGACACCCACCAGGTCATCATAGCCGTAAGACCTGCCGGGCAGCAGCTCTATTTTAGAATTTTCCAGCTTTTCATAGGGCATATGGTCATTGGGCAGGATGTGCAGCCGGGGCGTCAATGAGATTCTGCACAACAGTTCGTTGGCAAAAAAAGCCTTGCCGATCATGGCCAGATCGTAGGCGGAGGTATAGTGATTTTCATCCGGCAAACCGTTGGGATTGACAAAATGGGAATCCACACATCCCAGCTCCGCCGCCCTTTTATTCATAATCTCCGCAAAATCCTGCCAGCTGGTGCCGGTGATATGCTCCGCCACCGCAAATGACACCTCGTTGGCAGAGCGGATCAGAATGGCATTCAGACAATCCTCCATAGTCAGCTGCTGTCCCACATCCATGGCTATATGATTGCTGTCCGAGGGTGTGTCATAGATGGCATCTCTGGAAAAAGTGACCCATTCGTCCAGGGAACACTGCTCAGACGCAATCAGGGCAGTCAGGATCTTGGTGGTACTGGCCGGGTATTGCCGGGCGTGTATATTTTTGGCATAGAGGATGGCGCCTGTCTCAGCCTCTATCAAAATGGCCGATCCCGCCGTGACTACAGGGCCCGTGGGCCAGCCCGGGATCTCGTTGCTCTCCACGGTTATACCCTGCTGGGCCTGGATGCGTTCCTCCACAGTCTCCGCCAAGACAGATATTTTGCAGCACAGCAAAGCTGCCACAATCAGCCAGACACATATGCGCCATCTCCTGTACCCCGGAGCCTTTGCCGCTAACAATCTCTTCATGAAATGTGTCCTTTCATGCGAACAGCCTTGTCTGACGCCTTTTCAGATGGTTTCCGGGAATGATTGTGCATCTTGCGGGCATGTTCACGGCGCTCAGTCAGCTTCTCCACATCCTCCGGAGAGATGAAGCGGCTGGTCTTTACCACATATACCTGCCCGTCCTCCGTCTTGCGGATACGGGCTTTACATTTCAGATACCCATGCTTCTCGCAGAATGCCACGCAATAGTAATGACGTCCGTTAGGGGTAAACCATTTCACCTTTTTGCGCAGATTCCGCCGACATAGATAGCACTTGCTGGAACTTACCTCCCGATCCGCCAACGCCGCCGTCTTATCCGGGAAAACGCGGGAGATGTACTTATAATAAGTGTCAAACTGTACCTTGATTTCCTCTTCCCTGCAGGAAGGGGGATTGAATACATCGTAAGATACATTTTTCAGTACCTCCGGATCCTGGATCGCCGCCAATACCTTTGCCGTGTAATAGGCATCGCTAAAGGCCCTGTGAAAGGGGATGTCCTTCTCGATCTCCAGATAATCCACCGCCCATTCCAGCGCCCGTCTGCTCTTGCGGTCCTCATAGGCAATACTGAACAGCTTCTGCACGTCTAAAAAGGCTATGGGGCCCCTGGCCAAGGGCTTCATGCCGTAATAACGCAGATTGCGCTGCAGTTCTGCCAGATCCAGCGGCCCCCAGGTGCAGAAGATATAATCCTCCCCACACCAGCGCAGGAAGTCCTCCACCACCTGGGTGAAGGGCTTCCCCCTCTCCAGCTCCTCCATACGCATATGGATGAGCTTACTGGTAATTCTGTGCATCCGGTGATACACAGTGGGCCGGATCAACTGACTAAATTCACTGACCATGATCCGCTCATAATTTAATTTGATTGCACCGATCTCAATGATCTCAAAGGGCAGTGTCGCCACTTCCGGCTCCTGTCCGGTGCTGCTTTGGTTCCATTCCAGATCCAGAATAATATAATTCACTGTGTTCTCCCGAAATCGACGTAAACATTTATGTGCCTTACTATATTTTGCTCATTATAGCTTATTTTTGTGTGCTTCAGCGCACATTCCGCTCAAAAGAATATTTTGCTCATTATAACACATCTTTATCGATTCGAAAAGAGCCAGTTACAGTTTCAGACTTTCACACATTTTATTCCACAGTGATATCCCCGCTGCCGGTGATAAGGCTTACCTGGCAGATGCCGCTGTTATAGGAAGTATTATAATTGCGGCCGGATACCTCGTACCCCCGTATGTTCATATCTCCGCTGCCGGTGCGGGATGTGATGGACGCCCCCTCAATATGACTGAGATCCAGACTAATTTCACCGCTTCCGGCAACCATATGAATCCTCCTGGCCCTTGCGCCTGCCTCCAGTTCAATGTCACCGCTTCCGGTCTTGACCTCAAAGACTTCCATATCCGCCTGCAGCTCCACTTCGCCGCTGCCTGCCTCGGCGCTCAGTTCCCTGCCCCGGATATTCTCGGCATCAATGTCACCGCTTCCGGCGCGCAGCTCAGCTCTGTCACATGCGATGTCCTCCAGATTCTGTTCGCCGCTGCCAGTCTGTACTTTCAGCGATCCGGCCTCCAGTCTCTCTGCACTCACATCGCCGCTGGAGGTATGCAGGCTAACCCTTGCAGCCGATATCTCCCTCGTCTCCAGGTCTCCGCTGGTGGTACGTATTTTAATCTCCGTATCCTCGTCTGACTTCATGACAATCCCGGACACCTCCACATCGCCGCTCTGGTTTTTGCCGAGAAACTTTTTGCAGACCACATCCTCAATCCGCAGATCCCCGCTGACACACTTAGTTTCCAGTTCCTGTGTCTGTATCCCCCGAACGCACAGATCTCCGCTGGTATTTTCTATCTTTATGACGGGAATCCCTGCGGGGATCTGCACACTTAAATGAATGTCGACACCGGACCAGCTGGAGAATTGGGTAAATTTGGTGAGTACATCCAAAATGGACTCAAGTCCGGATTCCGGCGCAAACTCTCCGTGGCGGTCTGTACCCTTGCGTTCCTTCACCCCCGCATAAAATATACCATCCTGCTCATACTGGTAAAACTGATATTGCATCTTCTGGGCCTTGCTGCCACCGTTTTCATAGTCAATCCATATCCGATCGTCTGTGGAGGCGGTTATCTCCACATCCGCCAGCAAGCCCTCTATAACCACCGCCCGGTAGAGTTGTTCATAGCTGTTGCTCTGGTTGGCCTGGTTCTCCACAATTTCCAGCTCCTGCTTCAGATCCTCCTCCGAGAACTCCTTCAGCATATCATCGATATTCCCCAGCTCCGCAATGATATCCTCCTCTCTGCGGCCCTCCGCCAGGCCCTCCGCAAAGTGCTGTTCATAATCCTCCAGGATCTCCATCTCCAAAGCTCTGTTATAATGTTGCAGTTTCTCCCGCAAAGCGTTCATATATTCTGATTTAGTCATAATTGCTCCTTTCCTGAAATCTTTTTTCGCATATTCCGGGTCAGGCATAAGCCAAACCTGTGTCCTATCTTCTCACCAGGCGGTTCACCGCCGTCTGGAACTGTTCCCATTCCTGCAGCATAGTCTGCTGGTATTCCCTGCCCTTCTGTGTAAGCTGGTAATATTTCCGGGCCGGGCCCGACTCGGATTCCACCAGGTAGGTGGTCACATAGGCATCCTCCTTCAGTCTTCTCAGAATCGGGTACAGGGTTCCGCTGGCAATAGACATCTCCTCCGAGATCCGCTCTGTCAGCTCATAGCCATACTTGTCGCCGCTTACCAGCTGGGACAGTACGCACAACTCCAGGGCGCCTTTTTTTAACTGCGTGTTCATGACATTCCTCCTTTCTATATAAAGTTCCGCATATTTCCTACCAGCACATAACACCGGTGATCAATATATGGCCGCTTTGACGTCCATATATTGATCAATGTACTGTCCGGAAATATGCTGTCTTGAAGATCCTCAGTTCCGCATATATCCTATAACTTGATTCATTTAGAAGATTGTATCACATGCTATTGTTTAATGCAATATACCTGGGTAAAAAAAAGCTTTTTCTCCCGTCATCCCCATATAACCGCCCTTCAGCCAACCGTTAGCGCTGCTTGCGCTCTCTACTGACTGCCTGTTGCAGCCCTCCCATGCCTGCTGCCTGCCAATGCTGTTCCTCTTCTTCATGCTGTCCTGCTTTTTCATGTCCTTTTGCCCCTTTCATATTAAAATTCCTCGCATATCCTTCATGTTTCTCTCTTTATGTAGATGAGTATATCACATGCTATTATATATTGCAAGATACTAAATATAATTTTTTTAAAATTTCAGGCAAGGTCTTCTGACGGAAAACCTTGCCTGCACTAGCAGTCATTTAAGTTTTAGAAAAAAGCGCCTCCAGCCAGGTTTGGGCCAGATTGATCCAACCGGCGCACTCCGGCTGGACACAGTTGCCGTCCGAAGTCTGGGTGAGGGATGTTGCCAGGGCCAGGCCGTGGCCGCCGTGAGGGTACATGTGAAATTCCGTGGGGATGCCTGCCCGGCGCAGGGCGCTCACCAGCAGGAGCGAGTTTTCCACCGGCACAGACTGGTCCTCATATGTGTGCCAGACAAAGGTGGGCGGCACATCGCCGTTCACCTGCTTCTCCAGAGAAACCTGCTCCAGCAATTCATCTCGTTCAGGCAATTCCCCGATCAAGTTTTCAAAGGAACCCCTGTGGGCGAACTCCCCGGAAGTGATCACCGGGTAACACAGCAGCAAACCATTGGGGCGCAGCAGTCTATGCTCCGGATCTTTGTCCATGATGCCCATGCGCTCTCTGAGCCAGTTCTGGTTCCAAAACATGGCAAAGCTGGCCGCCAAATGTCCCCCCGCGGAGCAGCCCTGAATCACAAGCTTATCCGCCTTCACATGCCACTGCTCTGCGTGTTCCCGAATCAGCTTTACGCTGGCTGCCAATTCCAAAAGCGCCGTGGGATACCGGGATGGGGCACAGGAATACCGCAGCACTGCCGCATGATATCCCATAGCCAAAAACTGCAGTGCCATGGATTCCGCCTCCCTGTCAGAGGTATACGCATAGCCGCCCCCCGGGCAGAGCAGCACCAATGGTCTCTCCCGCAGCGCCAGCGAATCCGAGTAGTCTTGTATATAAGTTACCAGACGGGCATCCGGTCCTGACCCCTCCACCGGTAACGAAAACACTTCATGTATCATTCTTGCCTCCTATATTAAGCTTTGCATATTTCCTTAATATTTTGCTTTAGTATGCCTTACCCCAGTATACCATCTTCTTTGCAGGCTTGCCGCAGCAGACGCAGGTATCGGACAGGCGCTCCTGGGAAAAGGGCATACAGCGGCTGGTGACGCTCATCTTTTCCTTGATCAGATCCTCACATGCCTGGTCGCCGCACCACATGGCCTTGACAAAGCCGGTCTTTTCCGCAAATATTCTCTGAAATTCCTCAAAGTCTCTGGCCTCATAAGTGTGGGCCTCCCGGTGAGTCCTGGCCCGCTCCAGCATTTCCCTCTGGATGGTCTCCATCAGCTCCTCTGCCTTTTCCTCCAGCCGTTCAAGCTCCACCTCCAGCTTTTCCCTGGTGTCACGGCGGCAGATCACGCATTTTCCGGCCTCGATATCCTTGGGACCGATCTCTACGCGGATAGGGTAGCCTCTCATCTCAGCTTCCGCAAACTTATAACCGGGGGTCTTGTCCGTATCGTCCACTTTCACCCGGAATTTCCCCTTCAGACGGTCACGCAGTTCATATGCCTTGTCCAGTACCCCCTCTTTTTTCTGCTGAATGGGTACGATGCAGATCTGAATAGGGGCCACTCTGGGAGGCATCACCAGGCCCTCGTTGTCGCCATGGACCATGATGATGGCGCCGATGAGCCGGGTGGTCAAGCCCCAGGAAGTCTGGTGTACATACTTTAGAGTGTTGTCCTTGTCCGCATACTGGATCTCAAAAGCGTGGGCGAAACCGTCTCCGAAATTGTGGCTGGTGCCTGACTGCAGCGCTTTGCCATCATGCATCAGCGCCTCGATGGTATAGGTGGCCACTGCGCCGGCAAATTTCTCCTTCTCGGTCTTCTGGCCCTTGATCACAGGGATGGCCAGCACTTCCTCACAGAAATCCGCATACACATTCAGCATCTGAACAGTTCTTTCCTCCGCCTCCTGGGCTGTGGCATGGGCCGTGTGCCCCTCCTGCCACAGAAATTCCCTGGAGCGCAGGAAAGGTCTGGTCTCCTTCTCCCAGCGCACCACAGAGCACCACTGGTTATAGACCTTGGGCAAATCCCGGTAAGAGTGGATGTCATTTTTATAGAAATCGCAGAACAGAGTCTCTGATGTAGGGCGCACACACAGACGCTCCTGCAGGGGCTGTAAACCGCCATGCGTCACCCAGGCCACTTCCGGCGCAAAGCCCTCCACATGATCCTTCTCCTTCTGGAGCAGAGACTCGGGAATAAACATGGGCAGATATACATTCTGCACCCCCGTCTCCTTGAACCGGGCATCCAGCTGCTGTTGGATCAGTTCCCAAATCGCATAGCCGGCAGGCTTAATCACCATACAGCCCTTGACGCTGGTATAGTCAATCAGTTCCGCTTTCTTCACCACGTCCGTGTACCATTGCGCGAAATCCTCCTCCATGGAGGTAATCGCTTCCACCATTTTCTTGTCTGCCATAATTTTGTCTCCTTATTTTGAGTTCCACATATTCCCTCCTTGCACACATGGACCATGAGCAACATCCGGCCGCTCTGGCGTCCGTATATTGCTCAGTGTACTTTCCGGGAATATGCTGTTTTGAGTTCCGCATATTCCCTCCCTGCACACATGGACCGTGAGCAACATCCGGCCGCCCTGGCGTCCGTATATTGCTCAGTGTGCTTTCCGGGAATATGCTGTTTTGAGTTGTGCGGCCTTCAATACAAAAGGGTGGTACGCCGCAGATCCCATCCCCTTCCAGGGACCGAATCCTCGGCGGTACCACCCTTATTAATGTGCGCACTTATCGGGAAATGTCCCCGAAAGACCAACATTCTGCTTCTCCTGCCGCTAACGCCGGCGCTACGCTGTATTTCCCTGGCTGCCATATCTCCAGGCTCACACAGGACTCTGAGGCAGGTTCCGACAGCTTCGCATAAGAGCCTCCCACCGATGGCCCTCTCTCTGGAATACTCCCCTTGCCGTACTATTCCTCTTCTCCGTCTGTACCCTATGTTCGACCGACCCGTCCCAGCAGCTTTCACCACTGGCCTGCCGTTTCACTTTGACACGATTGTAGTTCACATCCGTATTTTTGTCAAGCCTAAATCACTGTTTCTTATTGGTTATTTTTATTCCTATTCTGAAAGCTTTTTCCTATACCCGGTTTGAAAGGCTGTAAGAACTTATTTTTCTATATCTTCAAATCCAGATTTGCTCCTACCTGTGCCTGTCCTTTTACAGTGGCTTTGCCTGCGTCCTCTTCCTGCGCAGCTTCAATAATTGTCCAGATATCTGTGTCATTCAGATAAATCGTTCCGTCTTTGGAATCAGCCATTTTTTCTTCTAAAAGCCGCTCTGCTTTGTTCGGAGTTGTTGCTCCATCCTCTGTCTTTTCTGTCTTATTTTCTTCTAATGTTTCCTCTAATTTTTCTTTCTTTTCTGCTGCCTTTTCTTTCGTTTTTTCGATCAGTTTCTCAGAATTTTTCTTCCTCTCTTCCCGAAGCTTGTCGCTCATATTCAGCATAAAATCATTTCTAAGATAAGCAATAGAACGGAATTTTCCTTTTTCATCAATGTAAGAATGCTTATATACAAC
>CAMWTF010000085.1 GCA_947177105.1 uncultured Lachnospiraceae bacterium
GTGGAAACCAATGCCGCAAAAGAGACGCAGGGCGGACAGGCAGCTACAGTTACAGCGAGGCCCGATGGAGAGAGTACAGAGCAGGAGAACGCCGCAGAAAAGGAAACTGTGGGAGTGGTATTTCCGATGGGGAGAGACCCCTTTACAAGCGATACGGCAGCGGTCTCAAAGGAGCAAAGCTCTGCTGCGGGCGCAAGCGCCTCGAAGGAAGAAGCCTCCAATGCAAGCGCAAGCGCCTCGCAGGCGGAACGTATCAGAAACAGCGAAGTGGGCACAATGGTTTCCCCTCTGCTGGAACAGTTATTTTCCTATGAGACAGACAGGGACTACGGCAATCCCCACCTCATCGTCACCGGTATCGCAGAGGAATACCGGGACAGCTTCTGGGAGCATATGGGGAATATCACCAGGCGCGGCAGTGAATACAGATATATGTTGATCCCCGCCGATGTGAACGGTATGCCCGTGAAGGTAATCGGGGAGGAAGCCTTTGCCGGGATGGACATAAAACGGCTGGGGCTTCCGGACACGCTGGCGGCAATCGAGGACGGCGCTTTCCGCGATACGAAAGTCAGCAGTCTGGAACTGCCGGAGAATCTGGAGCGCATCGGGGCCGGGGCTTTTGAGGGCTGCGCCCTGGAGCGCTTACAGCTTCCTGACTGCCCGCTGACCGTCGGGGAGAGAGCGTTTGCGGGCAGCAGGGATCTGTGGACGGTGTTGGTTCCCAATGAGGAGACCGTATTGGAGGACGGAGCGTTTGCGGATTGCCGGGAGGGATTTTTGCTGTGTTACGGCGTTTGCTCGGCGGAGGGGGAAAATACGGCGGCCGAATACGCCAGGGAGCAGGGGCTTGACAGTATGGAGATTATTCTGTCACGGGACCCCATTGTCAATTATCCCAGTGAGCCGCTGGTGCTGGAACCGGAGCTTGGAAGTTTCTTTTATGGGGATTATGAGGACAGTGATGAGGAGCTGTGGTGTTCCTGGGAGGAGGCGGAGGATGCTCCCAATTTCGGCTATATAGACTGGCAGGCCCCCGGCTGCTCCAGCTGGTGCGGCGCATATGGCTTTGAACAGGAAGTGGAGGCTTCCTCAGAGCTTGCCTCGGCGCAGGGCCGGTATGCCGCCGAAAATATCCTGATTCAGGACAGGCGGGGAGCCTGGGCGGAGGGAGCGGAGGGTCCCGGCATCGGGGAAAGTCTCATCTATCGCCAGAGCTGTACCTATGGCACTGACAACAAGTGGGAGGCTCTCACCTATGATAACCGGGAGCCGGTGCAGGACGGCTTCATGCGCTACAGTGAAATCTGCATTGTAAACGGCTACGCAAAGACGCAAAGTACGTGGGAGGAGAACGGACGCATAAAGAGGCTTCTGCTGTATGTGGAGAACCGCCCCTATGCCTACCTGGAGTTGGCGGACACGATGCGGCCACAGTACTTCAAGCTGCCCAAGGACGATATCAAGGTACTCAACGGGGGAATGCTGGAGGCCAGGTTTGAGATCCTGGAGGTATATCCCGGCAGTGTGTACGAGGATACCTGTCTGACCGGCCTGATTATGGAATTTACCGGACGGTACGCACACTAAGGAGCCGCCGCATCCGCCGCGCGTCTATATTCCACCAGGGTGATCTGCCCTGTATAGGAGGCGGCGAAGGTCGCTTCGTCCACCCCCACCGGATTGTGGGCGCCCACATAGGGCATGAGGGTGAAGGTGATATGTACGGTGGGATTGGTGGACTGGGAAGCGGCTTTCAATTCTTTTAAGGAGACATAATACCAGGATACAGTAGGGATTTCCTCGTCCCTCTCGGCATAGTAGGCCCGGCAGGCATCCTGGATGTGTGTCAGGTAGCTGTTGATTAGGGCCACATCCGACAGGGGCAGCGAGTTCCAGTCGGATGTAAAGGGATAGGCTATGGGGCGGTCCTGTGCCGCCACCGATTTCCCGATATTCCCGGTGGAAGGCAAAAGGCAGATCACCAGACACGCAATACCCAGTACGGTTCGCAGTTTGATATGTAATATTTGATTCATGAGGTATTCCTATTTCTTTCAGCAACCCTTTTATGCTATTCTATGTGACAATGGGCAAAGTGGTGCATAGCACACAGCCGTCAGCAAATATTTGTGAATATACAAGCTATTATCAAAAAAATAGTTGTTGACAACGCCGCTATACGGTGGGTAATATAGGAATGGAGCAGAAAGACAGACAATAGAATGCAATGAGAAACTGATGGAAAGGAGATACCTTATATGGCTATCTCCTTTTGTTCGCACGGCACAGGGAGAATGATTCATGAAATTGATGCTGCATTACATAAAGAGACATATTGGAATGTTCCTAATCGCGGTAGTGTTCCTCACCATAGAGACCTTCGCGGATCTGCTGCAGCCCACGTTCATGTCCTATATTGTGGATCAGGGTGTCAAGGGACAGGAGCTGGAACCAATTCTGCACTACGGTCTGATCATGCTGGGGATCACCGCAGCGGGCGCAGTGGGCGCCGTTGTGCGCAATATCTACGCCAGCAGGACTTCCCAGCTCATCGGCAAGGAGATTCGACTGGCCATCTATGAAAAAGTGCAGACTCTGTCCTATGAAAATATTGACCGGCTGCAGCCCGCTTCCATCATCACCAGGATCACCAACGATGTGACCCAGATGCAGAATTTCATCAACGGTATCATGCGGATAATGCTGAAAGCTCCGGTGACCTGCATCGGCGCCGTGGCGCTGATCATTTTCCAGATGCCCGGGCTGCTGCCCCTGATGCTGGTGATTCTGGTCTGTGCCGGGCTGCTGATCTACGGAAACATGAAGCTGGGTTATCCCCGGTTTGACAGGATGCAGAAAAAGCTGGACGGGCTGAACCGCATCAGCCGGGAATTTTTGAGCGCTGTCCGTGTGGTCAAGGCTTTTCGGGCGGAGCAGCAGGAGCAGGAGAAATTTGGAGAGGCATCCGGCCAACTGGCGGAGGCGGGCATTTCCTCCATGCGGGTCATGGCGATATTTGGCCCTCTGATCAATCTGACGGTCAATGCGGGCATTGTGGTGATGCTCTGGCTCTCCGGCCGGGAGATGGCCGGGGAGATCGGCCGGCTGATGGCTTGCGTCAACTATATGACGCAGGTGCTGTTTGCGCTGGGCATGGTGTCCAATATCTTAAACTCCGCCGTCCGCGCCGTGGCATCCTCCGCCAGGGTGCAGGAGATCCTGGACGAGGTACCCGCCCAGCGGGAAACAGAGGTGTCTGGGGCAGAGAGTTCTCATGAAACAGACAGGGAGGGGGAAGCCTCAAAGGAGCAGTCCCTGGCGGGAGATATCACCTTCCGCCAGGTGTCCTTCGCCTACGCAGGCACAGCCCGTCCGGCGGTGCAGGAGGCCAGCTTTACAGCCAGAGCGGGAGAAACCATCGGCATCATCGGGCCCACGGGTTCAGGCAAATCTACGCTGGTGAATCTGGTTCCCCGTTTTTATGACGCCACCCGGGGCCAGGTGATGGTGGGAGGACGGGACGTGACCCGGATGCCTGTGGCGCAGCTGCGGCAGAGGATTGCCGTGGCGCCCCAGAAGGCGCTGCTTTTTACCGGCACCATACAGGAGAACCTTCGCTGGGGGGATAAGCGGGCCGCTATGGAGGAGATCCGCCGGGCGGCGGAGGCGGCCTGCGCGGAGGAGTTTGTTTCAAAGCTGCCGGAGGGCTACGACACCCAGCTGGGCCAGGGAGGCGTGAACCTCTCCGGGGGCCAGAAGCAGAGGCTGTCCATCGCCAGGGCGCTGCTGAAAAAACCCGAAATACTGATCCTGGATGACTGCACCAGCGCCCTGGATGCCACCACGGAGGCCCGGGTGCTGGCGGGAATCCGCAGGGAGTCCGCGGGCATGACAGTGCTGCTGGTGAGCCAGCGGATTTCCACGGTGATGAAGGCGGACCATATTCTCTGTATGGAGGACGGGAGGATCTGCGGCTTTGGTTCTCACGAGGATTTGATGGCGGCCTGTGAACCCTATAAGGCTATATACCACTCCCAGATCGGAGATGAGGGGGTGCCGGGAACGGGAACCGGAGAAGGCCGGGAGGGGATGGCCGCCGGAGAGGACCTGGCGGCGGTGAAGAAGCCGGGGACGAAAGGAGGTAGTATCCATGGATAAGAATATGGCCACACCGCCCTCTCAGCTGGGCCGTGCAAGAGGTGTTCCCGCCGTGAAGCCCAAAGACATGAAAGGCACCCTGAACCGGCTGTGGCAGTTGACCAGAGGCCACCGAAAAGGGCTGGGATTTATTCTGCTGTTGTCTGCTCTGGCCTCCGGATCCGCCATTCTCTCTCCCTACCTTATCGGCAAGGTGGTCAACTGTATTGACGGAAAAGCCCCGGGCTTTCAGCTGCTGGCGGCATTGGCGGCGCTGTACCTGGGCGACTGGCTGATCCGGTTTTTACAGCAGTTTCTGATGGCGGGCATTGGACAGCGGATGATCCTGCATATCCGCACCAGCCTCTTTGCCCACATGGAAAAGCTTCCCCTGTCCTTTTTTGACACCAGACAGCACGGCGAACTGATGAGCCGCCTGACCAACGATGTGGACAACATCAGCGTCACCATATCGGACTCTCTGACCCAGCTGATGATGTATGGTTTTACCATTACGGGCATCTTTTGCGTCATGATCTGTATGAGCCCCCTGCTCACGGTCATCGCGCTTTTCGCGGTGCTGCTGATCTTTCTGCTGACACGGGCGGTGACGAAGAGAACGAAAGTGCTGTTTAGGCAGCAGCAGGCCATTCTGGGAAAACTCAACGGTCAGGTGGAGGAAAGCGTCTCCGGCATCAGCATGGTCAAGGCTTTCAGCCAGGAGCAGGAGATGGTGGCACAATTTATAGAGAACAATGATGCCTTCTGTCAGGTGGCCACCAGGGCACAGATCGCCTCCGGCTACCTGATGCCCATGATGAATGTGATCAACAATCTGACCTATGTGCTGATTGCCATTGCCAGCGGCGTGATGGCGCTGAATACAAGACTGACGGTGGGTGAGATCTCCAGTTTCCTATTGTATTCCAGACAGTTTTCCAGACCCTTCGTGGAGATTGCCAATATCTACAACAACTTCCAGACGGCGGTGGCCGGGGCGGAGCGGATCATAGAGATTTTGGATGAAGCCTGTGAGCCGGAGGATGTGGCCGGGGCCAGAAGCGCGGCGGGGGTACGGGGAGCCGTGAGCTTTAGAAATGTAACCTTTGGCTATCGCCCTGACAAGCCGATTCTGCGGGACATCAGCTTAGAGATCCCTGAGGGAACCAGAGTGGCGGTGGTGGGTCCCACGGGGTCAGGGAAAACCACGCTGATCAATCTGCTGACCCGTTTCTATGACGTGCAGGAGGGAGCCATCCTTCTGGACGGCTGCGACCTGCGGGAGTACCGGATGGGGGAGCTGCGCCGGGCATTTGGCGTGGTGCTTCAGGATACGGCGCTTTTTGGCGCTTCCATACGGGATAATATCAGTTACGGCCATGAAAATGTGCCTCTGGAGGAGATCCAGGAGGCGGCCAGGGTGGCCGGAGCGGACGGCTTTATACGCAGGCTCCCCCAAGGCTATGACACCGTGCTGCACCAGGGGGCGCGGAACTGAGCCAGGGAGAGCGGCAGCTGCTGACCATTGCCAGGGCGGTGCTGGAGAGCGCCCCCATCATGATTCTGGACGAGGCTACCAGCTCCGTTGACACGGTGACGGAGCAGCACATTCGCCGGGCCATGCTGGCCATCACCCAAGGGCGCACGTCCTTTATCATTGCCCACCGTCTGTCCACTATACGGGATTCCGATCTGATCCTGCTGATTCGGGACGGAAGGATTGCGGAGCAGGGGACCCACCTGCAGCTCATGGCCCTGAATGGGGAGTACGCGCGCATGTACCTGACCCAGATGGGGCAGGCGTAATTATCCGGTGCAAAAGACGATTTATGGTTTAACCATGAGGATTAAAAGGATGCAAAAATATGTAAGATGGATTTGACGATCCCAATGAATGGTGATATGATAAAATCAAATGTAGTTTTGCATGAAGGAGAATAGCGTCCATGGGACAGATGAACAAAAGTAAGATTTTAAAGCAATTGAGAACCAACATCATGATACTCGTGGTGTTTACAATAATAATTATTATGGGTATAATTTTCATGCGTGCTGCCATTATGAGCAATTCCGAGAAATTAGGCAGCAACCTGGTCACAAATTACTCGGCTACCGAGATATCAAACCTGTCTACATTTGAGTCCTTTCTGAAACTGTGCGCGGATTATGTGGAGTCTTTTGAGGCAAAAGAGGCCACAGTGGAGGAGCTGAAGGAAGGGCTTGACATCATCATGAACGGCCTGTTGGAGATGTTCGGCGAAGAGAATATATCCATTTACGGCAAGGTTCTGAACGGCACGGAAACCATCTCCTACGGACTTTCTGTGGAGGATGTGGAGAGCTATGTGATCAAACAGCAGGATTACTATGTGAACATGGCGGGGACCGATGGGGAAGTTTATGTGTCCTCGGCCTATATGGATGAGGTCAGCAGCATGCCGCTGATCACAATCTCCCAGAAGATTTCCGGCAGCGACAGCTTTCTGGCGATGGACATTCAGTTTTCCGGCTTTGAGGCCAACAATGTGGAGATGGATCTGCCCAATCTGTCCAGCTATTATCTCTGCGATGAAGACGGGACATTGTTCTTCTATAAGACGCCCCTTGCGCATACATATGAGGAGTTCCAGGATTTTATGGATTACCTTCACACCAGGATGGATCTGGAGGCGGGGGACGGCGCCCTGGAGCGGATCATTGCCATGGATAACCATGAGCGAAACGTGTATTACCATACCCTGGACAACGGCTGGGTCGCCATCCTTACGATTCCGGAGGCGGAACTGCTGGCGGGCATGGATACCTTTAACAGGATCAGTATTATGATCATTTTGCTGGGTCTGGCTGCAGTGGTGGTCATAGGCGTACGGGACTATAAAAAGGAGCTGCAGGCCCAGAGACTGATAGAGGAGAGGGAGTCCATCGCCAAGACCAACCGCATATCCCAGAGCGCCATGGCCAGCACGGCTCTCACATACCAGGCTGTCTACTATCTGGATCTGCAGGACTTAAGCTGCCGGCTGATCTATCCTTTCCGGGAGGATAATGCGCCTCAAAGCTATGAGACTATGCTGACGCAGCGGTTCGGAAAAGAAAATGTTGTGGGGGACTCCGTAGAGGAAGTAAAGGCATTTCTGGACCTGGATCATATTGTCAGTGAATTATCGGATAAAGATCATATCAACCTGAAGTATTGTCAGAAAAAGGAAAACGGCGAGAAAGAGTGGTGTCAGATCTCCCTGGTGGCCTCCGAAACGGAGAACGGAAAGCCCCAGGCAGTCACCATGACGGTTCGCAGCATTGACGAGATGATTAAAAACGAGGAAAAGCAGAAGGAGCTCTTTGCCCTTGCCGCGGAGCGCGCGGAGGCGGCCAATTATGCCAAGTCTGATTTCCTTTCCAAAATGAGCCATGATATCCGTACCCCCATGAACGCCATCATCGGGATGACAGCCATTGCGGGGGCCCATATTGACGATCGTGACAGGGTGGTGGACTGCCTTGCCAAGATCACGGTTGCCAGCCGTCACCTTTTGTCCCTGATCAACGAGGTTTTGGATATGAGCCGCATTGAGAGCGGCAAGGTCACGCTGACGGAGGAAGACTTCAACCTGTCCCAGCTGATTGAAAATCTGCTCACCATGGTGAAACCGCTGGCAAAGGAACACAACCATGAACTGAACGTGAAGATCAACAATATTGCCCATGAGAACGTATTTGGAGACAGTCTGCGCATTCAGCAGGTCTTTGTGAATATTGTGGGCAATTCGGTGAAGTATACGCCTGACGGCGGCAAGATTGACATTACCATCTTTGAGAAGCCCACCAACAGAAAGCGGGTTGGCTGCTATGAGTTCGTCTTTGAGGACAACGGCATAGGCATGTCCGAGGAGTTTGTGGAGAGGATATTCAGTCCCTTTGAGCGGGCGGACGACGAGCAGGCGCTGAAGGTTCAGGGCACCGGACTGGGCATGGCCATCACCAAGAATATTGTCAATATGATGAACGGCGATATCACGGTGGAGAGCAAACTGGGAGAGGGTTCCAAATTCACAGTCACCATCTATTTAAAACTTCAGGACGAGGATCTGACCTCCACGGAGGAACTGGAGAAGCTGCCGGTGCTGGTGGTGGATGATGATGAGGATGTCTGCAGGAGTACGGCGGATATTCTGCGGGATATCGGCATGGACAGCGAATGGGTGACCTCCGGCGCGGAGGCAGTGGCCCGGGTGGTGGAGCGGCACGAGGCCCAGGACGGCTTCTTTGCCGTGATTGTGGATTGGATGATGCCCGGCATGGACGGCGTGGCGACCACCCGCGCCATCCGTCAGAGTGTGGGGAGCGAGATTCCCATCATTGTATTCTCCTCCTATGACTGGTCGGAGATCTAGGGGGAGGCAAGAGCTGCGGGAGTGGAT
>CAMWTF010000086.1 GCA_947177105.1 uncultured Lachnospiraceae bacterium
GCGTTACGCCGGGGGTATGGGGACTGCTGGGGGCCAACGGCGCCGGCAAGACCACTCTTATGAGAATTATTGCCGGGATCATGAAGCCTACCTTCGGAGAGGTTCTGTATGACGGAACCCCTATCGGGGCGCTGGGAGGACAGTACCGGGAGATCTTCGGGTATCTGCCCCAGGAGTTTGGATTTTGCCGCGAACTTACGGTGGGGGACTATCTGGAATATGTGGCTGCGCTGAAAGGACTTTCCCGAAGGCAGGGACAACGGCGGATCTATGAGCTTTTGGAACAGGTTTCGCTGGGGGAGGTCAGGGGAAAGAAGATAGCCCGGCTCTCCGGCGGTATGAAACGTCGGGTAGGGATAGCGCAGGCGCTGCTCAATGACCCGGAGGTGCTGGTTCTGGATGAACCCACCGGCGGCCTGGACCCCGGAGAACGGGTGCGCTTCCGCAATCTGCTTTCGGAGTTTGCGCAGGACAGGATCGTACTGATTTCCACTCACATTGTGCCGGATGTGGAGTATATTGCCACCAGCCATGCCATCGTGAAAGGGGGGAAGCTGATGGCAGTCGGCGCCACGGAGGAACTGGTACAGTTGGCGGAGGGCAAAGTGTGGAGCGGCAGGATTCCGGCTTGTGCGGTGCCGGAGTATGAGAGATGTCTTCAGATCGTCAGCCTGCGCAATGAAAGTGACGGCAGTGTGTCCGTCCGTTATCTTGCCAGGCAGCCTTTTGATGAGACTTCCGTTCCTGTGGCTCCCCGACTGGAAGACTTGTATCTGTGGATGTTCCCGCAGAGCAAATAGCGCCCCATACCTCGTTGTAAACAGCAGAATATGCTATGGAACCAGATGGGAGGATTTTGTGTAATTGCCGAAAATGACGAAATGAAAAGGAGAAATAGAATGCGGATTATAAGTTTGGAATTAAAAAAAATGATGAAGGTTAAATATACCTGGATTATGCTGGTCATGGCCCTGCTGCTCTCCGTCCTGCTGGCCTGGATACCCATGGCTTACTGTTACAGCAGCTACACGGACGCAGCCGGGAACGAGGTCAGCCTCACCGGACGGGCCTCCGTCGCCTACGAGAAACAGCGGCAGGGAGACGCCGCCGGCGCAGTAACCCCTGAAAGAGTGCGGGCGGCGGTGGAAGCTTATCACGCCTGCCTAAACCGCTACGGTGTCAGCGAGTCCTACGATTTGCCGGAAGGAGTCTACCAGCAGGAGATTCTGCCCTATGCGCCGCTGCTTCACGGCGTAAAGGAAATGTTTGCCGACCCGGATACTGGTATGGCTCCCAGCATTATAGAGATTGAACCGGAATGGATCGACAGCTATTATTTTGCCTGTGAGAACCGGCTCGCTGCCCTTATGAAGCTGGAACTGCCGGACAGCCCGGCTGTCTGGGACAGAGCGGCGGAGATGTACCGTCAGGTAGAGAAGCCCTTTGCAGTATATCCCGGTTTGACTTCCAATGTGATGGATTACCAGAATATCATGGGATTTCTGATATTGCTGTTCTGCGTTGTGATAGCCGCTCCGGTTTTCTCCGCCGGTTACCAGTCGGGAGCGGATGATATCCTGCGCTGTACAAAGCACGGGAGAATCCGGCTGGGAGCGGCCAAAACCGTTGCCGTGATGTGTATCAGCACAGTTACATGCGTTATTTGCTCTCTTGTGTATATATTGACAGCTAACAGCCTGTTTGGCTGGGATTGTACAAAAACCTCTATCCAGATGGTGTATTCCATTGTCGCGCTGCCGGATATGAACATGGGGCAGCTGCAAGGGTTCTTCGCTTTTGCCAGTCTGCTGTCCATACTGGCCGCGGTGAGCCTCACCCTGTTTCTGTCCTCCATATTTCGGAACACAGCGGCCTCTCTCTCGGCGGCAGTGGTATTCTGCATTATGCCTGTGATAGTTTCGATGACAGTGCCTGGAACCGTTTCCACATGGATCTGCAGCCTCCTGCCAGCCAGCGGCGTGAGCATACAGGCCAGTATTCTCTATGCCATCACAGATTTTAAGTTCCTGAACCTGGCCGGAATACCTGTGTGGACACCCTATGCCATGGTGGGAGCCAATATTCTGGAAATTCCGCTTTTCCTGTTTCTGGCAGTGTACTTCTATAGCAGGCATACCGTCAACTGAATACTGTCAGCGGATACCCTTTATCCGCACCTGCGTATTTCCGCAGTATTACCGCAGAGGGAAAGCATGAAAAATACGCTGAAAATGGCAATTCTACTGTCAGTCGGTTGTATCTGCCAGGCGGGAAATGTATAATAGACCCTATCAGGCAGCACAGGAGGCAGGGTATGAATGAAATAGATAAGGACAAATTTGGCGCCTTTGTGGCACAACTGCGCAAGGAACAGAGCATGACCCAAAAGGAACTGGCCCAGAAGGTCTATGTATCAGATAAGGCAGTGAGTAAGTGGGAGCGGGGGCTGAGTATGCCGGATATTACACTGCTGATTCCCCTGTCCCGGGCATTGGGGGTCACGGTGACAGAATTGCTGGAATGTCAGCGGGTGGAAAGAGCAGTCATGGATTCGGATCGTGTAGAGGAGCTGATGCACAAGGTGATAACCTACTCCGAGGAGACTCCCGTGCAGCGACAGAATAGACGCAGGCAGGAGACAGTATTGCTCGGGGTGAGTCTGGCGGTGGTGACGCTGGAGATACTGGGGCTGTGGATTCTGGGGTACAGCTGGGAACAGATCGGTTTAAATCTGCTGACCTACGAAGGGCTATATCTTGTGTTCGCCGGATATTTTTGCTTTTTTACCAAGGATAAGCTGCCGGAGTACTATGATGAGCACAAGATTGACGTATATAGCGATGGCTTTTTACAAATGAATATGCCGGGTATTCATTTTAATAATCGTAACTGGATACCTATTAAGCATACAGCCATATGGGGAATGATGATCTCCGCCATGGTGCTGCCGGTGATGTATTTCCTCTGCGGTTTGGTGCTTCCTGCTTACTTTATGGAATACATTTTTGTATATGTCTGCCTGCCGCTGTTCTTTATTGCTCTCTTTGGCCCTATGTATGTGGCGGCCAGAAGGCATGCGTGAGTTCTGCACAAAAAAGCTGCCGGGAATTAGTCTGACGGGGCGGCTGAGAAAAATGGAATGGAAAGAGGGTTACTGGGATGAAGAAAAAGAAGCTGGTGTTGGAAAGTGTCATAGGAATTGGCTGGAGCATACTTACACTGTGGGGTGTACTCTGGTTTAACCGTTTTGTGCTGATGAATCTGCCCTTGCTGTCACGGATGGCGCTCAGTATTGTTCTGTATCTATACATGGCGGCAGGTCCGTTGCTGGTCATGGTTCTTGCCAAGGATACATGGACGGATTATCTGTTTTCCAGGGAGAAGATAGGGGCGCAGATTCTGATAGGTATAGGTATCGGCATAGTCTTGTCCATGGTTCTCACGCTGCCGCTTTTCCTGACAGGCCATGGAGAGTGGAGCGATAACGGCAAGCACTATGCATTTTTATGGCAGTTCCTGTATGAGATTGTCTATTGCGTGGGGGCAGTGGCCCTCACGGAGGAATTTATTTTCCGGGGATTTCTGTATCAGAAGCTCCATGCTCTCAGCGGCTCCCACCTGGCGGCGATCCTGGTGTCCTCTCTGGCTTTCGGCCTGTTCCATATCTTTGGAGGCTCCCTGGTGCAGGTGGTTATGACCAGCCTGATCGGGCTGGCGCTGTGTCTGGTGAGACACAAGGTGAAAAACTGTACTACCCTGTCTTTGATTGTCGGTCATGGGGTGTATGATTTTCTGATTACGGTGTGGGTAAATGTGTTTTTATAGAGGGTTTTGTGCAGAAAGGGTTCTCACCCTATATAATAAGTCCCGCATAATCCCCGTCAATACACAAGATAAGTGATCAATATATGGCTGCTGAAGCATCCATATACCGGTCAGTGTATTGACAGGGATTATGCTGTTCAGATTGGAAGGCAGTCAATGCCAAGAAATGCATCCAACTATCTGTTCGATCAATTCTCCAATTTCCTGATTTCCCTGTTCCGATAGGAAATAACACTCACAAGAAATCCGCATATTCCCGTACACAGGAACATTACCGCCATGCCGCTGCCCGCACCGGTTCCCACCAGTCTGCCCAGCAGCGAGGCCAGGCTCTTGCCTGAGTTCATAAAAGGCTCAAACACATAGTCTGCCAGAACACCGCCCAGCAGGATACCTATGGGAATGGTGCTGTACTGGATGGCATTTCTCACGGCAAATACACGGCCCTGCATAGTCTCGGGGACTTTCCGGTACAGGATGATATTCTGCGCCGCTACGATGAACGGAATGGGGAGGCTGGCGGCAATTCCCGCAAAGGACCACCAGAATGAGTTACGCCCCAGAGCCATGGTCACATCCCCCAGCAGGAAGGACAGCGCGGCGGAGATATAAATCATGGTGATCTTGTGCCTGCTTTCTTTTTTAAAAGATACCAGAATGCCGCCCAAAATGCCGCCGATGCCCATGCCGGCATTGACAATGCCCAGCGCGATGCTGTTGTTGCCGCTCCTTGCCAGGATCATGGGCGACAGAATATTTTCGTAGGTCAGTCTGGAAAAGAAGTTGATCAGCGCCATGGTAAGCATGATATACAAAAGGCCCCTCTCCTTTTTCAGGAAGCGAAAGCCTTCCACCGTACCGGCAAACGGGGATTTCCGTGTCTTTTTTTCCGGCTGATCCGGTATGTGTATATAGAACAATAAAACACAAAAAGCCAGCGCAAAGCTAAGTAAGTCAAGGAGCAAAAGCAGCCAAAGACCGCCCAGGCCGTACAGTGCCGCCGCCAGCATGGGCTTCACCACCATGATCAAATTGCTGGAAAAGGAGTTCATGCCGCTGACGCTTCCCAGTTTTTCCTTGGGCACCAGCTTGCCCACTGCCACTGCCGACGCGGGCTGCTGGAAAGCGGTGGTAACACCCATCACCACATTGATCAGGTAAATATTCCAGATGGAGAGCTTCCCTGTCACCAGAAGCAGCAAAACGCTCAGAGTTCCCAGAGCGGCCATGCTGTCCGAGACCAGCATGATTGCCTTCTTGCTGTGGCTGTCCACGAAAGCTCCCACGAACATGCTCACCAGAATATAGGGAACATAATCACAAAAGGACATCAGGGAGACGGACAGCGCGGACCGGCTCTGCTCATAGGCCCACAGGATCAGCGCAAAAGAAGTCATGGAACTGCCCAGCTGGGATACACACTGACTCAGCCATAACACAATATATTTTTTGAAATTATCCATTGAATTTTCCTCCAGATTGAATGCCGTATCCGCCCCTGCGATACTGTTTCCGGCGGATACCGTTTATATTATGAGCGATATCGGAGTACAAAATCCAATGTTGGACGACGCATTATCTCTGTACAAAATTCGTCCTCTCATCAGACTTTGTACAGAGAACACAGCTTAAATCAATGTTCATATGGCACAGCATATATTTCACCTCCCATATAGACAACGTAATTACTCACTCAGTATAGCACAGATCAGGCGATTCTGCCACTGGCAAAAATCAACTGTCGAGAATGAGCCTGGCGGCTCTGATATCCTGCTCCGTCAATCCCACATCCGCGTCCGTTTTGACTTGATGGGATTCAATCACATCGTGGTGCAGGTCCAGGTCGTCCAGGACTACCCAGCCTTTGACATGGGGATGCGTCTCCAGCCACGCAAGGATCTCTTTGGCCTTCACGAGGCTGAATTTTTTTGTGATCCTGATTTCCTCCGTGGTTAAGTCCGGTGTCATATCGCATATTGCCATATTTTCTTCCGCCAGCAGTCGCACCAGGTTCGAAGCTTCCTTCCGCAAAGGCTTTAGTTTGTTGTCAAACCAGAACCGCCATCCGGAATGAAGCACCAGTCCGGCGCCCGTATCATGGATCAGACTGCCCAGGAGTTTTACCATAGCTGCGTCTATATAGTTTCCCTCGCCGATCTCCCGCTGATGACTGTCATTCCAAAACCGGGAGTTCAACACGCCGTCAATATCAAGAAAGCATACCCTATCCATCATCCGGTCTCCTCCTCCGCGCCTATTCCGATTTCCGTATTGTCCTCGATCCCGATAGCAAATTGTAACATGGAGACTCCACATATAGAGTATATAGGTTTCCCCAAAAAATAGCAAGTCTTTCTACGGTTTTTGGAATCATAAAACGCTGCAGCCGGATTCCACAAAAAACAGTAGATTTCTAATAAAAAATGAATTATAATACAGAAGAATACTAACATACATATTTTACTGTAGACTAGCGGTGGTATCTGTGATAAGACGAAAATTTATAAGCACAAGAGCAATAAAGCAGGGCATGGTGATTGACCAGGCCATCATAGACAGGAGCGGGCGTATTTTGATTGCCCGCAAGACGACTCTGGATGAGTTCCTGATCGATGCCCTGCAGAAGATGAAGATTACCGGTATCTACATCCGGGAGGGCGAGGAAGATCCTGAAATGGACGGCGACATAGAGGTGGCGCCGGAGATCCAGGTAGCTATCGAGAAACTGACAGTGGAAGATCGGTCCAAGGTGAAGCTGTCCGAGAGCGTCAAGAAACGGGTGTCGGAGGGTATCAAATTTCTTTACAACGATACCTCTGCGCCTAATTTTATAGACACCGCGGCCAACGTCACCAACAGCCTGGTGGGTTCCATCATGGAAAACGAGGCGGTGGCGCTGAATATAGATACATTGAAATTCAGTGATGAGTATACTTTCCAGCACAGCGTGGACGTGGCGACAATAGCTATGCTGATCGCCAAGAACAGTGATATGTCCGAGGCGGAAATCCAGAAAATAGGTATGGCGGGACTGCTCCATGACATGGGAAAGTCCAAAATTCCCAATGAGATTCTGAACAAGGCGGGGAAGCTGACAGAGGAAGAATTTGCCATTATGAAAAATCACTCTGTCTTCGGCTACCAGATACTGAAGGAAAAGGGCGGCATTCCCCAGGAGGTGCTGATGGGGGTGCTCCAGCACCATGAGAAACTGAATGGCAAGGGGTACCCCATGAACGTGGCGGTGGACAAGATCCATCCCTACGCAAAGATTCTTTCAATTGCGGATATTTATGATGCTCTCGTGACAGAACGTCCATATAAAAAGGCATTTTCCCAGCAGGATGCCATAGAGATGATCATGGCCATGACGGACGAGTTGGATATCACGTTTATGCGGAATTTCCTGGGTATCGTCATCCTCTATCCCGTGAACAGTATTGTCACTCTAAGCAACGGAGAAAAGGCGAAGGTGCTGAAAAATAATCCCCAGTATCCCCTGCGCCCCAAGGTTATAGGGCTGCGCACCGGAAAGGTCTACGATCTGTCAGAGGATATCAAATGTGCCAGTCTGATCATTGAGTGAGGCCCTTCTCGCTGTGCCGTGCATCAGCGGGAAGGGGGCGAAAGCCCAAATCAGGATAGAATTTGCAGGCTGGGCGGGGAGTTTAACCTGTGCGTAACCCAGAGATGCCATGTTCCGCAGCACATGAGTAATCAGGGGCTTAGCTGCAAAATAAGGAAAGACAATTAATGAGGAGGATGTGTGATGACAAAATTGTTGGAACTGAAAAAGCCCCAGATGGTGGCGGAGGCTGCCAGGGAGCGCAAGGGACTGAACATTGCGCTGGAGATACTGGTCTTTATCGCTGTATTTGTGGTCAGCAGTATAGCGGAGATGGTAATAGTGGTGCCCGTAGAAATTGTATTAATGTATACAGACCCGAACTATTTGAATGCGGTTATGAATGGAGATATGGCGGGCGCAATAGAGGCGGCCAATGCGTTGGCGCAGACGAATGCCCTGACCATTGTAATGCTTTTCTCCAATGCCGGGATTATTCTGGTGACATTGCTGTTCTGTAAGCTGATTCAGAAACGGAAAGTGACCACGGTGGGTTTCCAGAAGCCGGGCATGTGGAAGGAATATCTGAGCGGCCTGGGAATTGGTTTTGGGATCTTTACTGTGGCGGTACTGATCTGTGTGATGATGGGAGCGCTGAAGATTCAGGGCCTGTCCCCAAGCTTTTCCATTGGAGTTTTTGTGCTGTTTCTTTTGGGCTACCTGGTTCAGGGGATGGCGGAGGAGGTGCTGTGCAGAGGGTATTTCCTTGTGTCCGTGAGCAGGCGCTATCCACTGGCGGTGGGCATCATTGCCAATGCGGTTCTCTTTGCCGCCCTGCACTTGCTCAATAACGGTATTACAGTGCTGGCATTTATTAATCTGGTGCTCTTTGGCGTGTTTGCCTCCGTGTACTTTGTCAAGCGGGGCAATATATGGGGTGTGGGCGCACTGCATTCCATCTGGAATCTGGCCCAGGGCAATGTTTATGGCATCCGTGTCAGCGGCATCCAGACCAGCTGCTCCGTGCTGTCCTCGGAGATGGTGGCAGGGCGCGAACTCATTAATGGCGGCGATTTCGGTCTGGAGGGCGGTTTGGCAGTAACCATTGTGTTGGTGGTGGGAACTCTGGTTCTGCTTGCAACC
>CAMWTF010000087.1 GCA_947177105.1 uncultured Lachnospiraceae bacterium
ATTCTTTCCTATAATAGCACATCCCGCACAATATCGCAAATATATTTTCTTTTAGAGTTCTTAAGACATGCTGCAGATGTCTGTCTACCTGCCTCCCCGCTTCAGCACAATAAAGACATCACACACCAGCGTCTTGATCCTGGTCTCTCTCCAGTGCCTCCCAGCGTTTCCCAGCACCTGCCCCAGATGCCCGGACCGCAAAGCCTCATACCGCCCCTGCATGGAATCCGTCTTCCTCTGCAAAGCCGTCTTCCCGGCCTTTGTCTGTAACACGTCCTCCTGCGCAAACGCCTGCAGGATCTGCAAATAGTCCCATACCTCCTTCAGTTTCCGTTCCCTTTGCAGCAGGCGGTTCAGGCGGTGTTCCTCCCCTCCCGCATTGCTGTCATGTCTGCGGTGGCAGGCCAGGATCTCATCCATCTGGTAAAAGGTTCCCTCTTCCGCCGCCTTGGCGCAGATTCGGAAATCGTGTGGAATCCCGCTGCTGTCCTGCTGCCGCCTCCGATACCATTTATGCCGGTAAGCCATCACCATACCCGGCCACTCATATTTGTAAAACACGTCTTCGATGCCGATCCGGCGCAGGGATCCCTGCCCTTTTTTATTTGTTTCACGGGTGGGGGCCATAATAGAATGAATGTCAGCCCCCTCCCCGTCAATCAGACTCAGCTTACAACACAGCACCGATATCTCGGGATGCTCCGCAAACACCTGGCACATATGCCCAATCTTTTCCCTGTGCCAGAGATCGTCCTGATCGGCCAGAAATACAACTTCACCGCTGCACAGACCCATGGCATAATAAAAATTGCCCGGATATCCCCTGTTTTGCTCATTTTGAAAGAGCTTCCAGGTATCCTGCAGGCCGTTGTCTCCGATGAACTTCTGAATAATATGCACAGTCTCGTCCGCCGATCCATCATCGCACAATATCACCTCATCCGGCTGTCTGCTCTGACACAAGATGGATTCCAGCTGCTGCCCGATATATTTTGCGCCGTTGTAGGTGGCCATACACACGGATACCTTCATCCCGGCTCCCTTCTGTCCGCCCCGGCGGACATCAGCTTCTCATAGATCTCCATATATTCCCCCACCATCTTCCGCGTGGAGTTGTCCCGCCGGATAACAGCAGCCAGTTCTTCCCCCCGACGCAAGCCGCTGTCTGGGCGCAGCGCCTGCCGTAGGGCTTCCTCAAAAGCTTCCTGGTTCCCCGTAGGCACCGTAATCCCCTTATGCTCTGTCAGCTGCTCCGGGATACCCCCAGCGTCAAAACCCACCACCGGCGTACCGCAGGCCATGGATTCCAGACTCACAGTGGCATAGTTCTCAGCCAGGGAAGGCAACACAAACACATCCGCCATGCTGTAATATTCCGCCAGCATATCGGTGTCGGCAGTACCGGGACGGGGGATAATATTATCCGTTCCCTCCAACAACCCGTTATTGGCCTCCTCCCAGCCAATCAGGATCACCTTCGCCTCGTCTCCCAGATTTTTGGCCGCCTGGATAATGTACCTGGCCCCTTTCCGGGGATCGCTGTAACCCACGGCAATGCCCAGAACCAGCTTATCCTCCCTGCCATAACCATATTTTTCCCGGCAGGCCGCCCTATCTCTGGGATAAAAGGTCTGCAGAGTGTCAATTCCGTTGCGGATTGTAACACAGGGATATATACCAAAATAAGAGCTTTCCGCCTGTCCGGTAAGCCAGTCAGAGGGCGTCACAATGATCTTGGGCGCCCCCCCTGTAAACAATTCCTTCTTGCGTTTCCACATAAACGAAGTAAAATCAAAAAACTGGCTGGCCGGATAGCCTTTGCGCCTGGGACATTGACCGCATCCCGTTTTCCATCTATCGCAGTCAAAATAGTATCCGCAGTTGCCCACAAAGGCATGACAATCGTGAAACGTCCATACACAGGGAAGTTTCCTTCTATTGATATAGGCAAACAGCATGGGAAAATTCAGGTAATACCCATGCAGCGTATGCAGATGGAGGATATCCGGCTGTACCCGGTCAATATAGCGTATCAGCCGCCGGGTAGCCAGACGGTTATACCAGCCATTCAGCCCGCTGAGCCTGCTGGTCAGGGCGGAGAAGTAGACCTCCGGTACGCTGTCAAAGCGATAGACCCACTCATCTTCCGCCTTTGCCCCCCGTCCATAGGCCACATATGACTCCTGCCCGTCCATGCGCAGCTGATTGTGGATGCAGGCTACGATCCGGGCGGCCCCGCCCTGGTTATAGTGACTGTTAATCTGTAGGATGCGCACAAATTCGCCCCCCTGTTGTTATTTTTCGACAGTTCCTTACATTATATCCGGAGACCAATCCACATCCGTGTCTCCTCCGGTGATGGGCGGATCCGTGGGTGCCGGCGCTGGCGCCGGTTCAGGCGTGGGTTCGGGCTGGGGCGCCGGTGCAGGGTTGCTGGGCGGCTCTGGCTCAGGATTGCTGGGCGGCGCCGGCTCGGGATTGCTGGGCGTCACTGGCTCGGGATTGCTGGGCGTCACAGGTTCAGGATTGCTGGGCGCCGCAGGGGCCTGGGTGGGAACCGGCGCCACAGGCACCGTGGGAACCACCGGCGTCACGGGCGCGGCAGGCGCTGTGGGCTTGCTGGTGGGCTTCGGTGTCGCCGCAGGCGCTGCAGGCGCTATCTGCCCGCCGCCCCGGTTCGCGTAGATTGAGGCGATCTTCGAGCTGCCTGCCCCGCCGACAGTAGAATTATCTCCCGGCTGACTGCCCATGGCCTGGCCAGCCGCCAGAGGATCTGCCTCCATATAGTCTTTCGCCGATCCCATATTGATCCAACCTGTGCCGTCATACACCTCGATATTGCCATCATACACTCTCACCTGCAGCCGGGCCAGGTCGATAGTACCCGCCGGGGATAGGATCCCCTGATCCGCCTTGGGCTCATAGGCCGCATACGTCTCTAGAACGGGCATACCCATAGTCTGAGCCCTGAAAATATAATTTTCCGCCGTCTCGGTTTCCTCCCTGCTCACAAAAAGGTAATTCTGTTTCCCGCTGTCGTAGGCATAGACAATCACGCAGTCCGCCTCACTGCCGCCATGGGTTACCTGCATCTGTCCCTCATCAGGCTGGTCCATGGTGGAGATACCCTCCTCTCCAAAGTTTCCATTATAGGTGGTCATCTCCATATCCTCCCGCATATTCCACAGAGAAAGCAGATCATCGGCGCTCCTGCCCCAGCGGATCTGAGCGGTATAGTCGCCCACCAGAATGCCGCTCCGGAAATTGCCGTTCTCCCGGATCACATCGCCGCTGGAGGCCAGAACAGTCCAGCTCTCATATACACCGTCATAACTGCCGTCCGCCACACCGGTTTCCAGAAGCTGTACGCTCTCGCTTGTCTGCTGCAGCACGGTAACCTGATCTCCTTGCTGGCGCTGTACCTGGGTAAACGGGACACCGCCTTCGTCATAGCCCGTCCTCACATAGAGAGAGCCGTCCGCCAGCTCCTGATAATACCCTCTGGTTCCCTGGTTCAGCCGAGGCATCATGGTATTGATCCACTCCTCCCCGTGAAGCATGCTCACTGCCTCATTGACATATTCCGCAATAGAAAGATTCTGCTCCAGCCGGGCCATCTGCTCCCGTATGCCGGTTTCCTCCTCCGCCACATTCACAGTCAGCTGCTGCAGCTGCTCGCTGGCGCTGCTGTCCTGAAACAGAGAAAAGCAGATCTCCAGAGTGTCACGCTGTTTTTTTACCTGTCCGTTGCGGCCGTAGAGTTCTGCCAGATCCAGGTATTCCTGCTGTGTAAAATCCGGGGTGCCGCAGCGCCGTTCCAGTTCACGGATCTGCCGTTCCAGTTCGCTATCAGACTGTCCCTGCCCGCCGCCTTGCCCTGTTTGCGTATCCCAGTCGTCGATAGGAATGCCGAGCAGTTCAGGAATGCTGCTCTCCTGCTGATTGGCGGCCTCCCGCTCCTCCGGTGTCAAGCCGTCTCCACATCCTGTCAGGCTTAACAGCATGGTAGATAATATTAACAATATGATTTTCTTATTCTTCATGTTAACCTCCATGTTGTCGCTCTGCGGCGACTCAAATCTGGGTGAAAAATGTCATATTTAGGTGTCAGTTGTCCTGCGTCTGTCCCAGAGCATCCGCGTCGCTCACCAGCTGCTGTAGGAAATTGGCCGCCTCGGATCCCTCCGGGTACAGGCCCATGTCCAGCAACTGTCTGGACAGATTGTAGATGCTCCTGGCCACAATGGGACCATACAGCGTAATATCCTGGCCATCCTTGGTCAATATCATATAGCCTCGGAAGGCAAATTCTGTCTTGTACTGCTCCACCGGCAGACCAACCAGCACTGCCGTATAGCGGTAGCGGTTGTCCACCTTTTCATAGATGGTGTCTACATGCTGGCCGCTGTTGTCTGTGCCGTAGGAGACACCCTTGGAAACCTTCTGTCCTCCCAGCACCATGGGATAGGTACCGCGGTTGGCATCATTCATGATCAGCGTCCCATATTCCTTCAAGGTATATCCCTGAATGCCGCTGCCCAACAGCTTTTGACGGTTCTCCACCGTAAGGCCCGTCTTGAACCGGATGCCCGACCTGCCTGTTATCCGGATGGAAAAGCCATGGTAGGTCAGCAAATCCCGCAGTTCGGGAATCTCCGTGGCTCTATAGCTGGTCTTGTCATACTCCAGCCGCCATACATTCATGCCTGTGGGCACACCGGATTCATTATATTGGTACATGATCGCCGTGCGGGCGCTGCCGTCCGGAGCGGTTATCACGTAATTGCCGTTCTTGAGACTGGCCTCGTAAGGCACACCGTCCAGATAAATCCGGGAATCGGCATATCCCGCCGGGGGCGTCAGCACCACATCATAGGACTGGGTGGGCTTTGCGCAGGCCGCCGCAGGCATATTATTATATACCGGTATTCGGAATGTAAAGGAATTATTCAAAGCGCCCGCTCCGTCGTACAGCTTGCGGATATTGGAGCCCTCGCTGCTGGGGGCGCAGATATTCTGCATATACTGGTGCCAATATAGTCCATCGTAACTGTCGTCCACATCAAATTTTTGCAGGTACAGAGTGTCCTGGCCCCGCAGGATATACTTTTTGGCAATAAAATCGGCTCCTCCCTCGATAGCGGCCCGCACACTGTTCCAGCCGTTATTTTGGGCCGTCTGAAGCCCGCTGATATACACCTGTTCGTCGGTATTGCCGCTGGCTCCGATGTTAAAATAGTTGTAATACCCCTCGTAGCCCGGATAAGTACCGGATATCAGCGGCGATTGGCCGTCTTTACCCTGTTCCTGGTAGACCCGGCAGGCCAGATGAATCGGACTTACGCCCAGCGCGCTGCCCACCTCCTGGAAAGCTCTGGCGTAGGTGACCTCCGTATTGGGCATATTGCCCTGCATAAAGGAGCCGTTTAAAAAATTCTGCACCCCCTCCTGTGTCTGATAGGAGGCGTTGTAAGTCAGCTGTTCAAACTGGAAGATTCCCGATTCTGTCAGCCAGTTTCGGGGATCCAGATAGTACTTCAGAGTATCCTCCGAGGCATAGGCCCAGCCTTTACTGTACAGACCATTCTGCATATACTCCGGGAACGAGGCCGGAATCAGGCTGCGGCCTCCCACCATCTCGTTGGCCACTACATCCGCCCACTCCAAATTAACATTCTGTTTGACAAAAATCCAGTTGGGATGGGCATCCTTCAGCGCCCTCAAGGCCGCCTGATAACTCTCAGGGAACTGCTCCACATCACCGTAATTGCCGTTGGCGTCCTCCACTGTCAAAAGCAGGCTGCGAGGATTCATGCTATAGAGCATCTCCCATTCCAGAAACCGCTCGTCGGAGCAGGCCAGAAAGCTGCGCTCCACATAACCGCTGTACTCCTGATCCTGCCTGGCCAGCTGTACCTGTACCCAAGGCTCATACTCCTCTGTCATCACCACGTCCCGAATCAGCACCTGCTGTCCGCTGGGCACGGTTACGACCTCCGCCCCCTCCCCTCCGGGGGCGCTGCGTATGGTATATTGATCCGCCAGATAAACCAGCGCCATTACCGGCTGTTCCTGCAAAAGAGCCTGCAGCGCCTCCCGCGCTTCGTCTATATGCGCCGCTTCTTCTTCCGTAAAGGCATAGGCCCTGCTGCCCGGCTGGATGTTTCCCAGTACCAGGCCGGCCGCAAACATTATACATAAAAAACGTACTGCTCTCTTCATGTGTACACCCCTTGCCCGCATTGGCGGACCTGAATCAATCCTTGGAAGTGACTTTCCATCCATGTGTTGTTTCCTGTAGCCATGGTCATCTTAACGTAATATTTTATTTTTGACAATAGCTTTTGAACAATAGGAAAGAATTACCGCCCTTTTGGTTACATAATCTCGTTTATCCCAGCAACATTTTTGCTGCCTCTATAGCCACACACTCCAATATGTACAGCCTGCTGAATCCATTGATCCGGTAACAGTACCGATAGCGGTCCAATATCCGCTTTTTTGCCGCCCTCAGGTCCTTGCGGTTGCTGGCGCCGCCCATGACAAAATCCGCCAGCACCTTGTCCACAGTCACGATATGGCGTCTCTGCCGCCGCATCTGCAGAAAAAAACTGTAATCGTCGTGTATTCCCAGACAGCGGAAAGGATATTGCTTATACAACGCTGCCCGCACAAAGGTGGTGGGGTGGTTCCAGTCCCGGGATGTCTGGAACCGGCGCTGTCTGGCTTTTTTCACGAAAGAACTGCCGTCCCTCTTGTGCATACGAATATTGGCATACATAAGGTCACATTTCGTCTGGGCAAAAGTCTCCGCCGCCGTTGCCGCTGCCGTGGGCTCATACCAGTCTCCGCTGTTCAGGATGCCGATGATATCCCCAGAGGCCAGGCGGATTCCCTTGTTCATAGCATCATAAATGCCAGCGTCCGGCTCGCTGCTGATACGGTAATCTATACCCCCGGCCGCCATGGCGGGGATATAGCTTTCCGCAATAGCCACCGTAGCGTCATTGCTGGCGCCGTCGATGATCAGATATTCTATGGTATGCGGGATGTATCCCTGCTTCTGATTCAGCACCGACTCGATGGTGCGCCCTATGTCTTTTGCGCTGTTATATGCAATAGTTATGATCGTAATTTTCATGATTACCCCATTCCTGCCTGGCTTAGGAGCCTTAAAGAAATAACATGATAAGATTGCGGAGTGGTTCATTTCTGTGGTTGGCGCACCGGCCGCCATGTCTGTGCGGATATTCGGCATATGCCGCAGGGTACCGGCCTTGGCATAGCCCGGCTGCGTTACTGCTCCGTGCGCCGGATGCTCTCCTCCAAGTCATACATACAGTAGTCTTCCATATTCCCGCTCATGTCCTGGGCATAGGTCAGGCTGCCAAAGGCTTTGTTGGCCATGGCGCCGATCTTTCCAGGCATCCGGGAGGCCAGAGCCACCAGCGGATTCATCACCTTCAACAAGCGCACCTTCTTCCCGTGGGCGGCGGCGATCTCCTGCACCATCCGGGAAGTGGCAGTGTATTCCGTATTCTGAGGAAAATACAGCCCGCCCTGTCCCGCCTCGATTCTCTGGCGGATGAACTCACACAGGTTCTCAATATAAATCATGCTTCGCCGATTCTGCACATCCGGGAAAAAGGGCAGCTTGTCCGCCAGCTTTGCCAGCAGCAGATAATTCCCCCTGCTGCCCTTGCCGTAGACCATGGGCAGACGCAGTATAGCTACCTGCATCCCCCGCCTTGCCCGGGACTTCTCTCCCAAAGAGCCTCCATCCCCTTGGTCCTTTGCTGTCAGTCTGTTAAGCTCCTCCTCCGCCCGGATCTTGCTGTTTCCATAAAAATGAGAGTTATCTGCCGGGGTCTGCAGGGTGATCATACGGCTCTTCCCGTAGGGGGCGCTGTCCCCGTAGACAATGATGCTGCTGGGATAGAGGAAAAGTCCCACCCCAGCTTCCTGCGCCTTCCTGGCCGTAGCCACCGCCAGGTCACAGTTTATCCGGTAATACAGGGCCTTCTGCTCCTGTGACACCGCCCCCGTGTCCACGTGGGCGATACCGCTGGCCTGAAATACAGCGTCATACCCTTGAAAGTCAACGCTTTCCCAGGAGGAATCCCGCTGGGATATCCTGTCCACCCTGTAGAGCTCCCTGCCCTGGGAGACATTATACTCCAGAAGATACCGCTCCAGACTTGTGCCAATATAGCTGCTTGCTCCTGTAATCAAAATCCGCTTCATTTTCCGCCCCAATCTCTGCCATAACAAGAAATAGCATCCCACGCCCAAAGTGAAGATGCTAACTCTGATACAATACTATTAACTTTACCGCAGGCAATCAGAAAAATTCTCCGATTATCTGGAATTATACAATAGGACGTGTAGGAAATCAAGTACTTATTCACAATTTGACACTTTCATTGGGCAGAGGCGTTACTTTTCACGGGGTGGGGAAATATAATTGAATATATATATGCACTGTGGCT
>CAMWTF010000088.1 GCA_947177105.1 uncultured Lachnospiraceae bacterium
TCTGCTTCACATAAATCTGCCGTATCTCCCGGTTGGGAATCACCAGCCGGAATATGTCCCCTCTGGGCACCTCACTGACAGTCAGGTAGCCTGTGGCGTAGAGTACGCTCCAAAGGTTATCAATACTACTGTACAGATCACGATAGGTCAGTTCCCGGCTGATGGCTCGGTCAATGCTTCCGCCGCCCACCAGTCTTTCCAGCTCCTGTTTTGTGGTTTGCGTCGCCCTGCTCACCAGACTTCGTATGATGTCGTTGCCGCTGGTGTTGATCCAGAACGGCCTGGGCTCCGCGTCCGGCTGCGCGCACAGTAAATCAATATAATTAATCACATCCCAGGGGCAGTAGATGCCCCCATCCCCAAAGAGATACCCGTCATACCACGCCTTTGCCTCCTCGTACTTGTCAGCGAGTCCATAATAATTCAACATAGTTCGGACTTCCTCATCTGTGAAGCCAAACCACTTACAAAACCGCACATCCTCTATACCGAAAACCCGCAGGTTGTTCAGTCCGGTGAAGATACTCTCCCTGGACACCCGCAGGCATCCCGTCAGCACGGCGCAGAACAGACTGTTATTGCTTTTCAATGCCTGCCCCAGCAGCCTGCGTATCAGGGAAAGCATCTGATCATAGTATCCGTAATACTGCGCCTTATCCAGAGGCACATCGTACTCGTCAATCAGAAGGATGGCCTTCTGCCCATAATGCTTGTGCAAAAGCTCCGACAGCAGGCGCAGGCCATCCGTCGCCATCTCGTCCGTCATGGTAAATCCTGTCAACCCCACATTCACCAAACTGCGGTACTGCTCCTTTTCCTGGTCAGAAAGCCTGTCGCTCTCCGCAAGGAACTGAAAATGCAGCGCCTCGCCGCCGATCACCGTTCGCAGCGCCGCCCGGGCGGTCTCGAAGTTCATAAACTCCACACCCTTCAAGGTCACAGAGATCACCGGATGTTTCCCCATATACTGTTGGCACAGTCCCTCGTCCCCGGCAATCTCCAGCCCCTCGAACAGCGCGGGATTACAGCCGTAAGCGAAAAAAGCCTTCAACATGTTCATGTTCAGGGACTTTCCAAACCTCCGGGGACGGGTAAAAAGGTTTACCATTCCGCCGCTCTCCAACAGTTCCCGGATCAATCCCGTCTTATCCACATAATAATACTCCCGTTGGCGCATATCCTCAAAATTTTCTATCCCTATGGGCAGCATCTTCTTAGTTTCCATCCGCAATTCTCCCCATCAAAAATCACATTACATTTATGATAACCCATACCTTTGAATATAGCAATCATAATTCTGCAGAAGAGTTAAACGCAGAGCGTTTTGCTCATTATTCCATGTTTTCGTGCGCTTCAGCGCACATACTATTCAGAAGAGCAAAACACAGAGTGTTTTGCTCATTATAGCATGTTTTATTATATATTTCCAGAAAATACCATCGGAAAAGCCCCGCGGAACACTCCTGTAAGTTGTGTTCTGCGGGACTTTTCCGCACCATCTATTCACATTTCACATGTTTATCTTCTCCGGCTCCAAACCGCACGAAATCGATCCCGCCATGGTCCCCATGCACGATCATCACATCCCACAGATCCTCCGTCACCGTACACTGCTGCCTGTTGTAGGTCCAGGATCCGGCAGGCTTCTTGTCCTGGAAATCCTCCAGCTTGTTGCATCCCAGCGAGACGATGGGGAACAGCCTCTCCCTGTATATCTGCTCGCCGTGGTTGTGCCCATGCACATACGCCAGGATCTTCTTGCCCGCTCTGTGATACTCCTCCAGAATCCGCAGCAGTTCCTCACCGTTTCGGATCTGATCGCTCCAAAAATGGATCTCCGGCAGGGGAGGCACATGAGCGCACACTAGGGCCGCCCAGCCCTCTGCCATAGCGCCCAGCGTTTCCCTCACCCATACCAGTTCCTCCCCGGGAAAGCCGTATCTCACCTGCTCCCGGTAGTCAAAGGAATACAGATACAGAATGCGGATCTTCTGCGCCGGGTAGTCCACATAGTAGTAGGGCTTCTCCCTGCCCAGATAATAGGCGCTCATCTCCTCCTCTGTCATCTTCTCCGGGTTGTTGCGGAAATAATTGGAGTCATGATTGCCGCAGCACAGATAGACGGGATGTCCTGTCTGCCTCATATCCGCCAGCACCAACTCCACGGATTCCTTGGTCTGTGCCAGGGGCAGTATGCCATCCGTCAAATCCCCCAGGTGGATAATGCCGCAAAGCGGCAGCCTGGCCGCAACCTGCTGCAGATTACATGCGGATCTCTCCCATGTGCCGTTATTGACGTAATGGGTATCGGTGATCACAGCGAAGGCCAGATCCTCCTCTCCCAGCAGTTCCCAGGCCCTCTCCACCGTCAGCAGCGCCTCCGCCTGAAAATAGGCAGGCCATTCTGTGCCCCTTTCCCGTGCAGGCTCCAGTGACAGTGCTATATCCTGCTTTGCCGCCACCCGGATATAGCACTCTTCTTCAAATACAAAATCCTCCCGCCGCCATACCTCCGGCTCCCTGACATAGCTTGCCCAGTTCTGTTCCGGCTCATAGCAGTAGGTATGGATCAACGCCTCTTTTATCTCCGGAGTATAGCGGTAAATTCGATATTCCGCTTGGTCGTCTCCCCGCAGGACATCCCCCGGGAAAACATGGTAAAACCGCCCGGATGCCCAGCATTCTTCCTCTGAATCCCGAATGTACCCCGTGTCCTCCTGAATGCCTTTTCCCTTCTCCAGCACAATCCGCTCCGGCAGAGCCTTCTTCAGGGGGACATAGGATTCCGGTG
This sequence comes from uncultured Lachnospiraceae bacterium, assembly GCA_947177105.1. GTDB lineage: Bacteria > Bacillota > Clostridia > Lachnospirales > Lachnospiraceae > Acetatifactor. The sequence goes on from CAMWTF010000088.1 coordinate 2,792, forward strand.
TATTCGTAAAAATATCCGTAATGCCCGCCTGCTCCAGCTTCTCTATGTCCTGTATCTCAATCTCCCGTTCCTCGGGAAAAAACGGTTCAAAAGTCCTCACATTCCAGGCGCGCACCCGCAGCCTATCCCCGCCAGGTTCTCCCGGTTCAAGAATATTTCGGGCATCTGCCTCCGCGAGCAAAGCAATATCCTCCGCCTTGAGAAAGGGATGCAGGGCTTCCACCCGGACCTGCCGGGCAAACTCCAGACAATTTTGCACACTGTCAGACAAAATACCTACCTTCACATCGGGCTCCAGTTCCTTTAACAGCCGTATGGAATCCGGATTGAAAGAACTGTAAACAATATAAGGTTCCAGCCCATATTCCGCAACCAGATCCAGAATCATCCGCTCCATGCCCTCATAGCGCACCACGCTGTTTTTCAATTCTATATTGATCAACAGACCGTCCCTGCGGCATATGGGAGCCAGGAGAGCCAGTACTTCCCGCATGGTCGGTATGGTCTCATAAATTTTGCTGCTCTGTTCATTGGGCTGTATCCTCAGCCGCTTTAATTCCCGCAGCGTCATATCCTCCACACGGCCGCTGCCGTCCGTGGTGCGATCCACCTTCTCGTCGTGGATCACCACCATCTCCCCGTCCTTTGACAGCTGGATATCCAATTCAATGCCTGTAATCTCATATCGACATGCCTCCCGGAAGGAAGAAAGCGTATTTTCCGGATATCTGTAACTGCAGCCCCTGTGCGCCCAAATTTTCATTTTCTCACCACCCTCTCCGCCAGAAACTTCTCCATAACACCGGCAATGGCAATAGAATCCTCTGCCGTAAATTTATAGGATCTTCCCTGATGTCCCCGGATCATATAGGCAAAATCACTGATCTCGTATCGCAGCCCCTGTCCCAGAAACTTGGAAAAATAGCGATCCTTCTTGTTGGGATCCTCATAGCGCACCTCAAAATACTGAGTCAGCCACCAGGGAGACTCCGCGAGAATATAGCCCTTGGTGCCCGAGATCAACAACTGTCCCTCGGACTTTACGCCCACACCGCTCTTGGACATGGCCATTCCGTTCTCATAGCGGAAGGACGCTTTGGTGTACAAGTCAATGCCGTTATCATCCAGAATACTGTCAAACCGCACCTCCTTATAGTCAGGCCCCAGCAGCTTGATGATCGGCAACAGGGTATGGCTGCCGAACTCCGTAAATGCCCCGCCATATTTAAGGTCCGTTCTCTCCCGCAGATTCGGAGGGGTCAAACGTGTAAAACACGCCTCCACATCACAGATCTTGCCAATAGTTCCCGTCTTGGCGATCCCTATCATCTGCACGAACCCCGGACAATACGCCGTCTTAATGGCCTCCAGAAGTATTTTTCCCCGCTGTCTGGCAATGGCAAACAATTCTTCCGCCTCCCGTCTGGAAAATGCCAGCGGCTTTTCACAGAGTACATGCTTATCATGTTCCAGCGCCTCTTTGGCATAGTGATAGTGCGTCTCATGGGGTGACGCAATATACACGGCGTCCACCTCATTCCAAAGCTCCTCCAGTACGTCCGTCGCCACATCCAGTTCAAACTGCTCCGCAAACTCCCGCGCGCTGGCCAAGTGAGGATTGTACACACTGTTTACCAGTACGCCACTGACATACTTTGCCTCCGGTACAAAACGCACGGCGATACGGCCGGTCCCTATGACGCCGATGCGGATAATGTTATGTCCCTGTTCACGAATCTGTGTGGAGGATATATTTTTTGTCCTCTCCAGATAGACCACCTGACAGTAAGGCTCCAGGAAATCGAAAGCCCCCTGCCAGTCGGATCCCACCGTGAAGATATCTATGCCATATTTCTGCACGTCCTCCACCTTCTGCCCCGGATGATCCTCCACGATGACCTCATCGGCAAACCCGCTGTTAAGCACATTTTCGATACGCTTGTCCAGAGAGTCCACAATATTCAGTTTCCCCCGGGACTCGTCATACTGCTCTGTAGTCACACCCACAATCAGGTAATCTCCCAGCGCCTTGGCGCGCTTTAACAAATTGTAATGCCCCTCATGGAACAGGTCAAAAGACCCGTACGTGATCACTCGTTTCATTTGTTGGTTTCCTTTTCCTCAAAATTCAGTCTCTTTTCCTCCACCACCAGCGGCCTGTGGATGACACGGGTATTGATATTTAAAATATACTCCCCCAACAGCCCTATAAAAAACAGCTGTACCGATCCCAGGAAAAAAATACCGATAACCATGGGAGCGTTTCCTGCCTGAAAGGTATACCAGTGGGTCAGCTTGTACACCAGGTAGAACAGGGCTATGCACAGGCTGATGGCCGAGGCGATAAACCCGCCAAACGTGGCCAGGCGCAGCCCCACCTTGGTATAGGAGGTAAAACTCAGCATGGCCGCGTCATACAGGCTGTAAAAATTGTTGTGTGTCTTGCCCGCCCTCCGCTTGGCCTGCTCATACTCTATCTCCACACGGTTGAAGCCGTGGCCGTACTCCGCCACAATCCCCCGGATAAAGGGAATAGGGTCATCCAGCTGGCGTAGAATTGCTATAAAGGTCTTGTCATACAGCCCAAACCCGGTAAAATGCTCAATCATCTGGGTTGTAGACATATTCTTAATCACCTTATAGTAAACGGTTCTCAACAGATAGATGAATTTGTTCTCCTTGCTGCTGGTCTTGATGCCGCTGACAATTTTATGCCCTTTCTCCCACTCATGCACAAAGGCGGGAATCAGTTCAACAGGGTCCTGGAAATCACAGCACATGCATATCACGCAGTCCCCCGTGGCCTGGCACATGGCGTAGAACGGCGAATTGAACTGCCCGAAGTTCGTCACATTAAATATGGCCTTTACTTTCCCATTCTCCTGACAAAGTCTCTCCAAAACATCCCTTGTGCCATCCGTGGAGCAGTTATCAATAAACAGTATCTCATAATTGTACTCAGGCAATGCTTCCTCCAGCACATTAACTACGGCAAAACATATGGGATCCACATTTTCCACTTCATTAAAACAGGGGATTACCACGCTTATTTTCTTCATCCTTCAGCTCAACTTTCCTCACTATGCACATTGCAGAATCCTCCTGCAATATCATCTATCCACCATCGCGGAAAGCATATCCTTCCGCGATGGACAGTACTCATTATAGCTTATCCGGGATAATACGTCAATCTACAACGCCTTTTCGCCTATCATTCTGCGCAGTCCCTCCTCAAAAGAAATCTGTGGAACAAAGCCCGTATCCCGGCTAAGCTCCGAGATATCCCCCGCCAGGTACATCAGCTGGCCTTCCCCATAAGGGACCTCACCTATGCCAATCGTTCCCGCCTTAAGCCCTTTGGGAGCCATTTCCTCACATGCCACTCTATATATTATATCCAGATATTCCTTCAAAAGGCAAAAGTGACCACCGCATAGCACATAGGTCTTCCCTGAACTTCCCTTCTCTGCCATCAGCCGCAGTGCCCTCGCCGCATCCTCGCTATAAAGGTAATCCCATATTTGTACACCTGCCGTAAAACTCACATGCTCGCCCCGCATAAGCTTTTGCAGCGCCACAGTCACCATATCCTGACCGCCATAGGGTCCATACACGCTGAGCACTCTGGCCCAGATATGCCTCATCCCCTTTTGTTCACAGCTATAACGGCTCATCTGCCCTGCACACAGCTTGGCCATGCCATAACCCGTCTCCGGAAAAGCAGGGGTCTTTGGCCTCAACGGCTCCTGATGCCTGCCGTACTCGGCCTGGGAGCCTGTGCCCACCAAGGTATGACATCCCATGCTGTCTGCCAGTTCCACCGCATCCAGGGTATAACGGATATTGGCAGCCTGCAGGGCCATATCATTTCTGGCCTGTCCGGCTGTGCCGGCCCAGGCCAGATGATAGAAAGTGTCATATTGCTTTTTCCATTGTTCCCTGGCCAATCCGGCATACTCTTCTAAATCCGCCTCAAGCACCTCCACGCCGGGCAATTCCCGCAAGATCTGATTCTTTGCCGATCCCCTGTGGCATATCGCCAGCACCTCCTCGCCCGCCGCTGTGCATTGTTGGGCCAGCGCAACCCCGATCATCCCGGACGCACCGGTTATCACTGCTTTTCTGCTCATAACCCTCTACTCCTGTCCGCTCTGCAAGTACTCCGTTTTTCAATCATTCTCCGGTCTGTCCCAGGAAATCACATATTTGCGCCAGCGTATACGCCTGCATATCCTCTCCCCTCTGATAAGCCGCATACCACTGCGCTGCCCGCAAGGTCGCAGTCTCTACCCGCCATCTGGGCTGCCATCCAAATGTACTCTTTAATTTGGAACAGTCCAGCTTCAGATAGTTTGCCTCGTGAGGACCTGCGGTATGCGCCGCCCGCCATGTGAGAGTCTCTCCTGTCTGCTCCTGCCAGCAGCGGGCAAAGCACTCTGTCATCTGTCTGGTACACCAGCAGTCTCCCTCGTCCGGTCCCACATTATAGCTGCCAGCCAGTCCGGGATCCTCATACTGCCGCCGCAGTATCATCAGATAGACCGTAAGCGGCTCCATTACATGCTGATAGGGGCGAATGGAATCCGGGTTTCTCAGTTCTATTGCCTCATGAGCCGCCGCCGCACGGTAGCAGTCCGGAATAATACGATCCGCCGCAAAATCCCCTCCGCCTATGACGTTTCCCGCCCTGGCGGTGGAGATCCCAAGCTGTCTATCCCTGAAAAAGGAGTTCCGGTAGGCACAGGTGACCAACTCCGAACAGGATTTGGAGTTAGAATAGGGATCGTATCCATTCAGTTCCTCATTCTCTCTATACCCCCATTCCCATTCCCGGTTCAGGTATACCTTGTCCGTAGTCACATTCAGAAACGATCTGACGCTGTGGCACTCCCGCACACATTCCAGAATATGCACAGTGCCCATCACATTCACATCGTAGGTATATACGGGACTGCGATAGCTCTCACGGACAATGGGCTGCGCCGCCATATGCAGAACCAACTCCGGCTCTGTCTGCCTCATCACACTCCGCAGCTTTTCCAGATCCCGGATATCCCCATAGACAGAATGCAGCCTCCGCTCCAGACCGCAGATCTGATATAGCGAGGGAGTGGTGGGCGGCTCTAGGCTGTATCCTGTGACCTCCGCGCCCAAATGCAGCAGCAGTTCGCAGATCCAGCTGCCCTTAAACCCCGTGTGGCCGGTCACCAGTATTTTCTTTCCCTTGAAAAATGTCGGTTCCATGATCCATACCTCTCCCGCTTATGCGTCTGTCAGCGGTATGCACATTTGCTGTTCCAATACCTCTCTTGGCAGGAAGGGCGCCAGGTCTTCCAGCGGCGCAGACACCATGGTTCCGTCTTCCATACGTCTGCTGGCCGCCTTGGGTTCAAACTTCTGCCTGGCATCCACCATAACCTCGCAGATCACAGGACCCTTTGTTCCCAGCACATCCTGTATCCTGCAAAGCTGGGCGTTGCTGCTGATCCGCACATAGGGATATCCG
>CAMWTF010000089.1 GCA_947177105.1 uncultured Lachnospiraceae bacterium
TGGGAATGCAGCCCCAGATGATGGGAATGCAGCCCCAGATGATGGGAATGCAGCCCCAGATGATGGGAATGCAGCCGCAAATGATGGGATATAATCCATATGGACAGATGCCAATGCAGAACGTAAATGTTCAGCCGGCGCAGTTCCAAAATTTCTCCGGAGATCTGAAAGCCATGGCCAGCAACGAAAATATTGGGCTGATTATGGATGTGCCTTTGGAGGTCACTGTGGAACTGGGCAGAACCGTTAAATCGATTTCAGATATTTTGGATTTCGCACCGGGCACAATCATTGAACTTAACAGGATTGCCGGTGAACCCATAGATGTACTGGTAAACGGTAAATTTGTAGCAAAGGGCGAAGTCGTAGTGATAGAAGAGTGTTTCGGTATCAAGGTTACCGAAATAATCAAATAAGCAAAGATATCACAGAAAATGGAGGAAGATATGGCAAAAAATATTTTGATTTGTGACGACGCAGCGTTCATGAGGATGATGATCAAGGATATCCTGAGCAAGAATGGCTATAATGTAGTTGGAGAAGCCGAGAACGGTGCCAAGGCAGTGGAGAAGTATGCGGAACTGAAGCCCGACCTGGTACTGATGGATATCACTATGCCTGAGATGGATGGTATCGCCGCTCTGAAGTCAATAAAGTCTTCTGATCCCGGCGCTACCGTGATCATGTGTTCCGCCATGGGCCAGCAGGCTATGGTTATTGAGTCCATACAGGCAGGGGCCAAAGATTTTATCGTGAAGCCCTTCCAGGCGGATCGCGTTATTGAGGCGGTTAAGAAGGTAGTGGGCTAATGTTGCTTACAGGCATGGACGGTTATGTGCAGCTGATCACTGTGCTGGTTATTTTTGTTGTGGTTCTGGCAATTACAGCGGTTGTTACCAAATACATTGCCCGGTATCAGAAAGCACAGGGAGCAGAGAGCAATATTGAGGTAATTGAGACCGCTCAGATTGCTGCAGGCAAATATATTCAGCTGGTACGGCTTGGGGGCACTTATGCCGCCATTGCCGTATGTAAGGACACGGTGACCATGTTGTGCCAGGTCCCGGAGGAACAGATCGCTAAGAGGGAACAGGCAGGGGAGCCGGGGATGAAGTTTAAGGATCTTCTGGGCAGTATGCTGCACCGGGAGTCGGCCTTGCAGCCTCAGGGTGATGTGTTACAGAAGCCGGAGGGAGAACAGACGGATGGCTTTGACCGATAACAATAATGACAACAAGAGGAAAAGGAATATCCTGCATTTAATATGCCTGCTGATTACGGTAGGCATATTGTGTATTCATACCCCCATCATAGCCTATGCCACAGAGGATCAGGATCCTGGATCCACAGAGGAGAGTACGATTCGGTATGGAGCGGGAGAGATTCAGACGCCGGAAGAGCTGGAAGAGTTGAATGTGCAGAACAGCTTCAACATCACTGTCAACAATGGAAACGGGCAGGTCAACGGCATGTTGAGGATCTTGATTATCCTGACGCTGATCGCGCTGGCGCCCACGCTGCTGCTCATGCTGACAGCATATACCCGGGTAATTATAGTGCTGCATTTTACCAGGGCGGCCCTGAACACGCAGACGGCGCCTCCCAACCAGGTATTGATTGGTATTGCCCTGTTTTTGACTATCTTTATTATGCAGCCTACATTAGAGCGGGTATATAACGAGGCCCTTGTGCCTCTTGACGAGGGAAGTATCACGCAGGAGGAAGCCTTTGAGGCGGGTATTCAGCCGTTCAGGGAGTTTATGTACAACGAGACGCTGACCAAGGATGTGGATCTGTTCATGGATATCTCTGAACAACAGTGGGACGGGGAGACGCTGAGTGACATTCCTATCTCCATATTGATCCCCAGTTTTATCATCGGTGAATTGCGGCAGGCGTTTTTCATGGGATTCATCATATATATTCCGTTTATCGTCATTGATATGGTGGTGGCTTCCACCTTGATGAGTATGGGTATGATGATGCTGCCGCCCACAACGATTTCCATGCCCTTTAAGATCCTGCTTTTTGTGCTGGCGGACGGCTGGAGTCTGGTGATCATGAACCTGGTGAAAACTTTTCATTAGTTACTTATAGATAGAGGAGTGTGGTATATATGACAGTGGAAGGTGTGGCGGAGATTGCAAGCAGGGCGCTGACGGTAATTATCAAGGTGTCCTTGCCCGTGCTGCTGGTATCACTGTGTATTGGTTTGCTGGTGAGCATTTTTCAGACTGTGACTTCCATACAGGAGCAGACGCTGACCTTTGTTCCTAAGATTATCGGCATCTTTGTGGCGCTGATAATTTTGGGGCCCTGGATGATGAATTCCATGGTGGAATTTATGACACAGCTGTGGTCCAATTTCAGCTTGTATGTCAGCGGGTGAGGTAGATGATTGAGTTCTCTTTCTCCATGTATGATTTAGAATATTTTCTGCTGATACTGATTCGGGTGAGTTGCTTTGTCTTTGTGGCGCCTTTTTTCAGTCTGAACAACACGCCCCGACATGTGCGGGTGGCCCTGTCGGTATTTACGGCAGCCCTTCTGTATCAGACACTGACACCGGCCCCTGCTCTGGAGTACCAGACTATTGCCGGCTACTCTGCGATTGTGCTGAAGGAGGCCATCGTCGGCCTGATGTTTGGACTGGGAACCAGTATGTGCAGTGCGATTGTGAATTTTGCGGGGCATATAGCGGATATGGAAACCGGCCTGTCCATGGTGACACTGATGGATCCGGCCACCAGGGAGAGCACAAGTATCACCGGTGTGTATTACCAGTATGTGGTGATGCTGATGCTGATTGTCAGCGGCATGTACCGGTATCTTTTCGGTGCGCTGGCGGATACATTTGTGTTAATTCCCGTAAATGGGGCCATTTTTCAGATGGATTCTCTGATGGTTTCTGTGGTGAAGTTCTTGTCAAACTACATCATTATCGGATTCCGGATCTGTCTGCCTATTTTCTGTGTGATTCTGATGCTGAATGCCATTCTGGGTGTACTGGCCAAGGTGTCGCCCCAGATGAATATGTTTGCGGTGGGTATTCAGCTTAAGATTTTGGTGGGATTGTCCGTGCTGCTTCTATCAGCCAGTATGCTGCCGGATGCGGCGAATTTCATTTTCCAGCAGATGAAGGAGACGATTGCAGCCATAGTGGGAGGCATGATGTGATACTACAGTATAATCTTCAGTTCTTTGCCAAGGATGGACCAGGAGGCGAGAGAACAGAGCCTGCTACCGAGAAAAAGCTGAGCGATGCCAGAAAAGAAGGACAGGTAGCCAAGAGCAAGGAAATCGCCAATTGCATGGGGATTCTGTGCCTGTTTTTGATTTTAAAGTTTTATGTGGGAACTATGGGCACCCGTTTTTTGGAGATGTTTCAGGGGGTTTATAATAATATTCCCGAGACGCTTGTCTTCTGGGGAGGCAACATGCCTCAGGATGAGATGAGAATACTGTTTAACCAGATGATGGTGAATGTGCTGCTGATCATTCTGCCGATTTTGCTGATCGGCTATGTAGTTGCTTTTGTGTGCGATGTGGCCCAGGTAAAGTGGAAGGTGTCGGGCAAGCCGCTGCAGCCTAAATTCAGCAAGCTAAATCCTTTGAAGGGGCTAAAAAAAATAGTTTCCGTAAATGCCCTGGTAGAGCTTTTTAAGGCTATTTTAAAGATTGTATTGATTCTCTATATTACCTATTCGTTTCTTAAGGATAAGGTAATATTGATATATTCTTTATATGACATGCCGCTGATGCAGGCTCTGTCTCTGGCGGCGAATACAGTAACAGACTTGGGCATCCGAATTGCTGCAGTCTACATGGTGATTGCCATGGCGGATTATATCTATCAGAAGTTTAAGTTCAAGCAGGATATGCGAATGACCAAGCAAGAGATCAAGGACGAGTACAAGCAGGCGGAGGGTGATCCTCAGGTCAAGGGCAAAATCCGCCGGAAGATGCAGGAAGCTTCTCAGCGCCGCATGATGCAGAATCTGCCCCGGGCGGATGTGGTTATCACCAACCCCACCCACTTTGCGGTAGCTATCCGGTATGATCCTGATGAGGCGGATGCGCCGATTGTGCTGGCGAAGGGATCGGATCATCTGGCAGCCAAGATCAAGGAGATTGCCAGAGAGAACAATATTGAAATCGTTGAAAACAAGCCCCTGGCGAGGATGCTCTATGCCAATGTGGAAGTGGGGCAGACGGTGCCGCCGGAGCTGTATCAGGCGGTGGCGGAGGTGCTTGCTTTTGTATATCAGCTGCAGGGAAAGATTTAACCCTTTGCGTGGAACTTATAACAGCATATTTCCGGACAGCACACTGTCTGAGAGGTGGGCGCCCAAGCGGCCATTTCCTGAATCCCATATTTGTGTGCCAGCCAGGAATATGCAGAACTCATATTAGGAAAGGAGGAGCCAGATTTGAATATTAATATAGCGAAGATGTCAAGAACAGATGCCATAGTGGCCATTTATATTCTGGTGGCTTTCCTGATGTTTATCATCCCGCTGCCCTCCTGGCTGCTGGATATATTTATGGCATTTAATATTGCCATTGCGTTTACGGTTCTGTTTGTATGTATGTTTACAAAGGAAGTGCTGGATTTGTCCTATTTCCCCACGATCCTGCTCTTCACCACCATATTCCGTATCGCTATGAACGTCTCGTCCACCAGGCTGATCCTGAAAACCGGCACATCCGGCAATGTGGTAAAGACCTTCGGCGAGTTTGTGGGCGGCGGTGATTTGATCATAGGAGCTATCATTTTCATTATCTTGATATTGATACAGTTCCTGGTGATCAACAAAGGTTCCGAGCGTGTGGCGGAGGTAACGGCGAGATTTACTCTGGACGCTATGCCCGGTAAGCAGATGGCCATAGATGCGGACTTGAACACCGGCGCCATCACTGACGAGGAGGCAAAGGAGCGGCGTGACAAGATCCAGCTGGAATCCAGCTTCTTCGGTTCCATGGATGGTGCTGTGAAATATGTTAAAGGTGACGCCATAGCAGGTCTGCTGCTGACGGCCATCAACCTTATCGGCGGTATCGCCATGGGTATGCTGCGGAGCGGCATGGATATCGGCAGCGCGCTGGACAATTACGGCATCCTGACCATTGGTGATGGCCTGGTGAGCCAGATCCCCTCCTTGCTGATCTCCCTGTCCACCGGTATTCTGGTGACCAAAGGCGGCAAAGAGGCAGAGTTTGGTCCGGTTATTATCAAGCAGCTTTTCGGCATCCCCAAGGTAATGTACTTTGTGGGGGCCACTTTGTCCATCCTGGGTTTTGCCACACAGCTGAATACCATACTGTTTGTGGGAATGGGACTGTTGTTCGTGGTGGGAGGCCGGAGCGTTGCCGCCAACCTGGAGACAGCGGCTACCGAGACCGCCGTGGACACGGAGGAGGCGGCGGCGGAGGAGATCCGTCAGCCGGAGAATGTGAACAGCCTGCTGCAGGTGGATCCCATCGAGTTAGAGTTTGGTTACGGTATTATCCCTCTGGCGGATGTGAACCAGGGCGGCGATCTGCTGGACCGGGTGGTTATGATCCGGCGGCAGATGGCGCTGGAACTTGGTACCGTGGTGCCTATTATCAGACTGCGTGACAATATCCAGTTGAATCCTAACCAGTATATCATCAAGGTGAAGGGCATACAGGTCAGTGAGGGCGAGATCCTTTTTGACCATTATATGGCCATGAACCCCGGATATGTGGAGGAAGAGATAACAGGTATTCCAACTTTTGAGCCTTCCTTTCATCTGCCGGCCATCTGGATTACGGAGGGACAGCGGGAGAGGGCCGAGAGTCTGGGATACACGGTGGTGGATCCGCCCTCTATCATAGCCACTCATCTGACGGAGATCATCAGGCAGTACATCTCAGAGCTGTTGACCAGGCAGGATGTACAGAACCTGATCAATAATATGAAAGAGACCAATCCCACTTTGGTGGAGGAACTGGTTCCCAAACTCCTGGGGATCGGCGAGATCCAGAAGGTTCTGCAGAATCTTCTCAGAGAGGGAATTTCCATCAGGGATATGCTGACCATCATGGAGACTCTTGCGGACTATGGAGCTACCACCAGGGATACGGACGTGCTCACTGAGTACGTGCGGCAGAGCCTGAAGCGGGCGATTTCACGGAGATTCTTCCCTCTCAATGAGACCAGCAGCGTAGTGACGCTGGATCCCAAGATAGAACAGGAAATTATGGGCAGCGTCAAGCAGACAGAGACCGGCGCATACTTGAATTTGGATCCTGCCCGTTCCAAGGCCATACTTAACTCGGTGGGAAATGAGATGCAGAAGCTGGAGAATCTGGGGAAGAATCCGATAATTATTACATCTCCCATTGTCAGAATGTATTTTAAGCGTCTGACGGAGGATTATTACAAGGAATTGATCGTGGTGTCCTACAATGAGATCGAATCCGATATTGAATTACAGTCAGTTGGGATGGTGACGGCATAATGATTATAAAAAAGTTTACGGGAAAAACAGAGGCAGAGGCCACGGAAGCTGCCCGGAAGGAGTTGGGCAGCGGTGTGGTAATCATGAGCGTCCGCCAGATAAAGCCCAAGGGAGTTTTAGCGGCATTTAAATCAAAACTGACGGAAGTGACTGCCGCCCTGGAGGAGGAACCCCAGCGCAGCGCCTATGTCAGAAGAGAACAGGCGCCTCTCACAGCGACAGCGGCTCCTAAGGCTAATACTGCGACGCAGCCAGCTTCGGACTCCAGCGCTGCACGTAGTATTGAGGAAAAACTCGAGAATCTGCAAACCCTGTTGGAGAGCCAGCTTCAAGCCCGTCAGTCCTTACAGCCGGAGAATCAGCCGTACAAGACGGAGGGGGCGGACGGATCGGCAGGAGAGCCGCGCCCGGGCGAGGTGGAGCAGTCCGAGCGGGATTCCTCGTCCGAGACAGAGGAGAATGCGGAGCAGAATGATGAGTTGAAGAAATTCCGTCAGCTGATCTACGACACCATGGTGGAGAATGAAGTGGATGAGAAATATCTGGAGAAGGTCATGGAGGAGATTGACAAGATCCAGAAGCCTAATATGCCTTTTGACTATCTGTTAGCCAGCATTTATCAGAGGATGATTCTGAAGTTTGGCAAGGCGGAGGAAGACACGGAGGTGTCTCAGAGACCCAGGATTATAACTTTCATCGGCCCTACTGGCGTGGGAAAAACTACCACCATCGCCAAGATAGCAAGCCGTTATGTGGTGGATCAGAAAAAGCAGGTGGCCCTGCTGACTCTGGACACCTATCGGATTGCGGCGGCAGAGCAGCTGCGCACCTATGCTAATATCCTGATGGTGCCTTTCCGGGTGGTGTACACAGAGGAGGAACTGGCGACGGCTATCCAGGATTTTCAGGATTATGAGTATATCCTGGTGGACACGCCGGGACATTCGCCCCAGAACAAAGAGCAGCTGGGCAATTTAAAGCGGATGTTGGCACAAATAAAACAAGCAGCGGAGTGTCGTTTTTATCTGGTGCTAAGCGCCACTACCAAATACCGGGATCTGATCAAGATTGCGGATAGTTACAAACAGATTGCGGACTATCAGTTGATTTTTACCAAGCTGGACGAGACGGAAGCGTTTGGGAATCTATTGAATATGCGGCTCTATACAGACACTACCATCGCCTATGTGACACATGGGCAGAATGTACCGGACGACATTGAACCGTTCAATCCCCAAAAGACCGTGAAAAAGCTGTTGGGTGGGGGACGACAGTGAGCGGTCTTATCATTTCAGGAAAGGATAGCATATGGACCAGGCTGAACAACTACGAATAATCAAAGCGGGACAGCAGTCCAGACCTCTGGCCAGGGTGATTACCGTCACCAGCGGCAAAGGCGGTGTGGGCAAGTCAAACACTTCCATCAACCTGGCGATACAGTTCCGAAAGATGGGACAGCGGGTGATCATACTGGATGCGGATTTTGGACTGGCCAACATAGAGATCATGTTTGGAACAGTGCCAAAGCATAATCTGTGTGACTTGATTTATCAAGGTAAAAATATCAAAGAAATCATTACCTGGGGCGCTATGGATGTGGGCTTCATCTCCGGCGGCTCAGGGATAGTGGGCATGGCCAACTTAAGCCGGGATTATCTGGTATATATAATACGGAATCTGGCGCAGCTGGATGCGATTGCCGATATTATTATTGTGGATACCGGCGCGGGAATCTCGGATGCGGTGCTGGAGTTTCTGGTGGCCAGTGGGGAGATTCTGCTGGTGACTACGCCAGAGCCTACCTCC
>CAMWTF010000090.1 GCA_947177105.1 uncultured Lachnospiraceae bacterium
AACCCATTTTACTGGCCCTTTTCCTGGGCAACCCCCCCTTACCGCCTGCCACCCGCTGGGCAAAACTCTTTAATTTATGAAACGGCTTGACGAGCCGCCTGTGCAGCCAGGCGGTATAGCCCAGCAGAGCAGCCATCTGCATCAGCAGGATCACCGTCAGCGCCGTAACCAGATTCTTCTTACGAACCCCATAGCCAGCCTCCGATCCATTATAGATGATCACCTTTCCCACCACATTCCCATCCCGCTCCACGTTCAAAATAGTATCGCGGTGGGCTATGGCGGCATTGATACTCTCACTCAGCCCATCCGCCGTTTTCCATAGAACGGCGCCGCTTTCGTCGAGCACCACATAGTCATATATAGACGCAGTCCCGTCTAAATGAAGCCACTCTGCTTCTACTGTTTTCAAGATTTCATTTACGGCCACCGTATCCTGCCTGAAATCGCTGTCAGTGCGTATAAAGGCGGCCAAAAGCGCCGCCTCTAATACAAATGTGAGCATAATACATATTATAAAGGAAAATCTTCTCATTGTTACCTCGCCGCCTCCATCGGACCTGTTCCCTCTCCCTGGAATTGATAGCCCTCTCCCCAAAACGTGACAATATATCTGGGCCTGTTGGAATCAGGCTCTATGGCCTCCCGGATTTTTCGGATATGCACATTGAGCGTTCCGTCCCCAGTGAATTTATCCTCCCACACCTTTTCAAACAATTCCCTCTTAGAAACTACCCGCTCCCTGTTCCGCACCAGATATGCCAGCAGCCGAAATTCCAGCATGGTCAGCTTTACGGGCCTGCCCTGCACCCATATGGCCCTGGCTCCAAAATCAATCTTCAGCCTCTCGTCCACATATCCCTCCTGCCTCACGCTCTGACCATAACGCTTCAGAACCGCCCTGACCTTGGCCAGCAGAACCCCCAGCGAATATGGCTTCTGGATGTAATCATCGCCGCCAATCCCCAGGGCGATGATCTGATCGTCATCACTGGTTCTCGCGGAAATAAATAAAATAGGAATGTCCAATGTCTCCCGAAGCTGCCTGCACAATTCAAAACCGCTGCCATCTCCCAGGTTGATATCCAGCAAAAGCAGCTGCACCTCATTTTCCCCCAGGAAACGGCGACACTCCTCCACGCCGTAGACAGCCGCCGTCTTCACACCAAACAGATTAAAATATTCCGCCGTACTGTCAGCCAGCATTTTTTCATCGTCTATAATCAAGCAGTCGTAGTTCATGTCCGCATACCTCTCTCAAAAAATCCGTTTCACATTGTCCAGGTACCATTATCCTCTTATTTGTCCCAAATGTCTTTAAAAAATCCTTAAATCTTCTTCGATTTCTTCCTAATAATATACAAATCCCTGCGTATATTACAGGCCAACAGGCAATATACGCAGGGGATTTTAGTTATAATATATATGCAGCTGCCCGTCCTCACGACTCACGGAGCAGCTGTCTGGTATATTCCTCCCGGGGATGGGCAAAAACCTCCTCCGTCTCCCCGATTTCCACGATCTTTCCCTCCTTCATGACCATAATCCGGTCACTCATCTGGTAGATTACATTGATATCATGGGAGATAAACAGATAGGAAAGCCCCATCTCCTCCTGGAGTCTGCGCATCAGTTCCATGATCTGGGCCTGTATGGTCACGTCCAGCGCCGACACCGGCTCGTCCGCAATGACCAGTCCCGGCCGGGTGATCAATGCCTGGCCGATACTGATGCGCTGCCGCTGGCCGCCGCTGAGCTGGGAGGGCCTGCGGTCATAGTATCCTTCTGTCAGTCCCACGGTTTCCAGCATCTCCATGGCCGCGGAGCGCATATCCGCCGCCGTCATGGCCTGCCCCGGATCCAATTTCCCTCTGGCCCGCAGAGGCTCCTCCAGCAGCCATCCCACGGTTTTGGATGGATTTAAACTGCTGTAGGGATCCTGGAAAATCATCTGGGGTCGGCTGGAAAAATGCTCTATCTCTCCCGTAATCTCCTTATTCATGCCCAGAATAGCCTTGGACAGAGAGGTTTTGCCGCAGCCGCTCTCCCCTACCAGCCCAAGGATTTCCCCCTTTCGGATCTCAAAACCGGCATCCCGCACCACATGGTTTTTCTTTCCCCGGGAAAACAGGCTGTTGCTTCCATCCTGGTAATAGACCTGGAGATCCCGCACTGTCACCACCGGCTCCCGGCTTATCCCGGCGCTTCTCCTTTGCCGCTTCATGCGGCCGGGCACCGCCTCGATCAGGTTTCTGGTATAATCCTCCCGAGGATGCTCAATAATCTCCTCCGGTGTGCCGATCTCCACTACCCTGCCGTCTTTCATCACCGCAATCCTGTGGCAGATCCGCCTTGCCAGGTTCAGATCATGGGTGATAAAAAGCATGGCGCTTCGCTGTTTTTCATTGATCTCCCGCAGCAAGTCCATGATCTGGTTCTGCACTGTAACATCCAAAGCCGTGGTGGGCTCGTCGGCCACAATCAGCCGAGGATGCAGGATAATGGCCATGGCGATCATAACCCGCTGGCGCATACCGCCGCTGAGCTGGTGGGGATAGCATCCATACACCCGCTCCGGATCCCGAAGCCCCACTGCGGCGAAAGTCTCCAGGACCAGCTGCTTCATGGCCTGCCGCTCCTGCTGGCTGTAATAGAGGCGCAGTCTGCCTTCTATGGGTGCCTGGAAATCGACCCTTCCTTGTGCTGTCCCATGGGCCGCACCCGCCGCCGGCAGGCTGTGCAGCCGCAGCATCTCCTCCACCTGCCTGCCCACTCTCTGGGTAGGGTTCAGCGAGGTCATAGGCTCTTGAAAAACCATGGACATCTGAGCCCCCTGATACCGCCGGTACAACGCCTTGTCCCTGGGCTTACCTGCCTCCTGCAGCACCACATCGTCGTACAATATCCTGCCGCTGGTCACTGTGGCCTCCGCCGACACCAGCCCCATCAAAGTCAGTGCCGTCACGGACTTGCCGGAACCGGATTCCCCCACCACGCCCAGAATCTCTCCGTCCGGGATCTCCAGACTCACATGACGCACCGCCTCCGTCCTGCCGAAATTCACCGATAGATCTTCTATGGTAATCACCCCGCGTCACCTCCCATGTTTCCTGCCACCATACCAATCGCTTTTCTTTAATCACAACCATATCCGCTCACACAGTGACTGCCCATTCAACATAGATAGTTATCCCCTGTCTCAACGACAAAAGTTTCCCTGTTCCCTTCCGGCCTCATCTGCTCAGCCGCTGTATACCCTCACTCAGCAGCGAAAAGCCCAGCACGATCCACACGATAGTCAATCCCGGGGCCAGTGCGTACCAAGGGGCGGTGGTCAGATACCCCTGGGCATCCGACAGCATCTTGCCAAGGCTGGCCTGGGGAGGCTGCACACCTATTCCCAGATAGCTCATGCCCGACTCCGCCAGAATTGCGTTGTTAAAACCGATCATCACCGACACCCAGAACGTAGAAAAAATATTGGGCAGAATATGCACAAAGAGAATCCTGGCCCGTCCCACGCCCATGAGCCGCGCCCGGCTGATATAATCCGCATCCCGCAGCCGGATAAACTCGCTTCTGACGATGCGGATAAAGCTGGGCATGAACACAATCCCCAGGGAAATCACCAGGTTTCGCTGTCCCGTACCCATGACGCTGATCACCACCAGCGCCAGCAGGATGCTGGGAAAGCCGTTGAGGGCATCGATGATCCGCATTACAATCTCGTCCACAATCCCTCCGAAATACCCGGTCAGCGCCCCGATCAGAATGCCTGCCGCCCCGGATATGGCCACCACCAGAGTACTGATCAGGATAGTGGTGCCGATCCCCTTCATCACCCTGGAAAAAATATCCCGTCCAAAATTATCCGTGCCAAATATATGCTGGAGGGAAGGAGCCGCAAAACGCTCACCCGCGGACATGGTCGTGGTACTGTAGGGGGTCCAAAAGATGCCCAGCACTGCAAGAAGCACCACCAGGCCCGTCATACACAGGCCCGCAACTAAGTATTTATTCCATTTTATGCCGCTTCCCTTTTTCATCCTGACTCCTATGCTGCCGCAGTGCGGCATCCCATACTCACCTTATTCTTGCGTATCTGGAGTTTGGCCCAGGCCAAGCTCCTGCCGGGCCGCTTACCTGCTGCTGATTCTGGGGTCCACCACCCGGTACAGAATATCCACCAGAAAGTACACAAAGATCACTACAAAAGTGATATACAAAATCAGGATCTCCACCACCGGCAGGTCCCTGGTGGAGATGGAACTGATCAGCAGCCGCCCGATCCCCGGCAGGGAAAATACCTGTTCCACCACGATACTGCCCGCTACAATCTCCGCTAAAATCATGCCCCAGAAGGTGATTACAGGCATCATGGCATTGCGAAGCACATGGCCGTACATTACCCGCCGCTCACTGCAGCCCTTGCTCCGGGCCGTGCGCACATAGTCCGACTTCATCTCTGTCAGCATGGAATTTCGCAGAAAGCGGGCCGTCATGGCCGCCTTGGGCAGGGCGATGGCCATCGCCGGAAACAGCAGATAAAATAAAAAGCCGCCCATATCCTTTTCATAACTCACATATCCGCCCGGCACAAAGCATTTCAGCACCATGCCAAACAGATAGGTCACGATGATTCCAAGAAAAAAGGAGGGAATCGCCATAGATGCCTGGGTGATCACTCCCAGAGCCGCGTCCAGCACCTTACTTTTGCTGCGCGCCCAAACAACGCCCAGCGGAATGGATACCACCACGATCAGCACCAATGAGATCGCCGCCAGGGACAGTGTTATCGGCAGCTTGTCTCCGATCAGTTCCGCCACCGGCATCATTTCATTCATATTTTTGGCATAGCGGTAACTGACGCCCAGATCTCCCCGAAGCACACCTCCGGCCCAGCGAAAATACCGCACCACCGGAGGATCATTCAGGCCCAGTTCCTCCCGCAGCTGAGCCTCCCTCTCAGGGGTTGCCTCCGTCCCCAGTATGGAAGTCACCACATCCCCGGGAATAATCTGAAACGCAATAAAGGCAGCCGCAGATACCACGAACAATGTCATAATGAGAGTAGCTATTTTTTTACCAAGGTATTTCATTGGCTGCCTCCTGCTTTAAAGCTCCGCATCCGCCCTGCCAGCATCATGACCAGCAAAGTATCCTCTGGCCAGGCGGTTACTTTTTTATCTTTCTTACTGCTCCGTATAGTATACGGTACTCATATCCTGCACATACACAGGGTAAAACTTGTAGCCTGCCAGCTTGGGATCCATGGCAATGGTGATGGGGGGTACCTGGATAAAGGCACTGCCCGCCTCGTCGCACAGGATCTTCTGGACCTGCTTGTAATATTCCGCTTTCTCCGCCGGATCCAGAGCCGCCGCCGCGTTCTGATACGCCTCATCATAGACATCGCTGGCGAAATTCACGAAATTTTTCTTGGAATCCGTCTGGAAACGGTTGGTCAGGTAGCCGGGAGTCATGTCGCTGGTGATGCCGGAGATGGTGGACTGATAGTTCCGATCCGTATAGCAGTCGCTGAGCCAGCTGCTCCACTCCACCGGGTTGATGGTGGCATTGATGCCTGCCGCTTTCAGCTGCTCGGCCACCACCTCCGCCGTCTGCATATGGTACTCATAGTTGGAGGGCACCGTGATCTCCAAGTCAAACCCGTCCGGCAAACCTGCGTCGGCCATCAGTTCCTGTGCTTTCTGGATGTTGGCGCTGCTTCCGTAAGTATCCGTCAGATCCACATAGTAGGTCTGCAGTGTGGGCAGCATGGCGGAACTCACCAGTGTGGCCCCTCCGCCTGCCACAAACTCGTTGACCATATCCAGATCCAGGGCATAGCAGATGGCCTGTCTGACGCGCACATCATTTAAGGGCTCCACCGCATTGTTCAAAAACAGGGCCTGCACCACATCCGAGGGCGCGGACAGGATCTGGAAACTGTCTTTCAGTTCATTGGCCTGGCTGTCCGTCAGATAGGGATAGATCTGGATGGAACCGCCCTTTAACTCCAGCAGCGCCGTGTCCGGACTGTTGACGATCTTAAAGTTCACCTCGTCCAGATAAGGAAGTCCCTCCTGCCAATAGTCCGCGTTCTTGGCAATCACCACACCCTCCTGGGGCTTATAAGACACAAAAGAAAACGGTCCCGTCCCGATGGGTGTCCCGCTCTCCTCCTCCCCGCTGCCCGCAGGGATGATGGCTGCCACAAAGCTGTAAATAAGCTCCGTGTTGGCACTTCCCACTGTGACCTGAACCGTCTTTTCATCCAAAATATCCACGCTTGTGAGAACGCTCAGGGAAGAGATCAGCGGTGTGCCGTCCAGCAGCCCGGAGGCCCTGTCCAGAGAATATTTCACGTCCTCCGCCGTCACTGTATTGCCATTGTGAAACTTCACGCCCTCTCTGAGCGTAAAGGTATATACCAGCCCGTCCTCGGAAATGGTATAGTCACTGGCAAGCGCATTCATCAAGTCGCCGTTCTCATCCGGCTTCACCAAGCCTTCAAAGATGTTAAATAGGATTTCTTTAGTTCCTGCCGCAGTTGCCTTATGAGGGTCAAGACTATCAACATCCTGTTGTATTCCTACAACAATGGAGCCGCCGTAAACAGGACTTCCTGCCTGGGACTGCGAACTCTCCGAACTTTCCGCCTGAGACGCCGCAGAAGCGTTATCTTCCGAAGAACCGTCCGTACTTCCCGTCTGGGACTCCACAGAGGAATTATCCCCCGAAGATCCGTCAGTGCCACCTGCGCATCCGCCCAGTGCAGCCATCGTCAAAAGTGCCATAATCAGTAAAACGCTAATCCGTTTTTTCATGATATGTTCCTCTCCTCTTCGATTAATAAACCTCTCACTATTCTATTGTCCCCTACATTGTAACATAGATATTCCGCATTGCAAGTATTTTTTCCTGTACATACACCCATTTTCAACAGATCTGTCAGAACACCGCATTACCATGCTCTGCGCAGCCCCCGCAGGGATGTATGTTGAAATCCGAGAAATCATACAACTTCGCGTCCCCGTGCAGAGAGCGTAAATATGCGGCAATCTGCCCGCAGTTGCCGCCTTTTCTGGAACTGAATGAAATTATACAGACGCTCATCCCCTGGTCTCCTCCCAGTAGTTGTGGCTGCGGGTCTCGTCATAGTAGATCACGTTCTCCCGCTCAATGGTGATCCGTCCCCCTGTCACGTCCAGGATGGTCACGCCGCAGTTCTTGTGGACGCCGCCGTTCCAAAAATTCTTCTTATCCGTGACAGTCAGGCTGCTGAGCAGGCCCTTGACCGCCGCCCCATGGCTGGAAAAAAGAATGGTCCTGCCCCCATTGTCCGGGTTGTAGGCCACCTCATGCAAAAACTCCGTGGTTCTCCGGCACAGCTGTTCGATGCTCTCCGCCCCCTGGGGAGGGACATAATTGCCCGGATTGACAAAGAAGTTCATAAACGCAGGATCCGGGACGGTAAAATTTTGGGGACTGCAGCAATACCCCTCATAGATGCCAAAACAAATCTCCTTGAGTCTCGGCTCCTCAATCAGCGGAATATTCCGCTGCCCCCGGATAATCTCGGCGGTCTGCCTGGCCCTCGTCAAGGGACTGGTATAAATCACATCAAAAGGCACGTCCCCCAGTCCCTTTGCCGTCTCTCTGGCCAGTTCCAGGCCGTTTTCATTCAGCGGGATATCCGTGGCGCCCTGCAGCCGCTGTTCCAGGTTCCAGTCCGTCTCCCCGTGCCGTATCAGATATATTTTCATACAGATGTGTTCTCCTTAACCGCATCGAAATTTGTTATGCCGTTAGCTATAGTGATCGTCAGTATAAATTCCGGGATTTATGCCTTAATATCCGTAAATTCCCTGTCCCCGTTTGCCGCCAGAAGCTTTTTCAGGCTGTTTATAGCGGCGGAGAATTGTCCATAGATTTCAAGGGCCTGCTGGAACTGGCGGAGGGCTTCTTCCCTGTCCCCTTTATCGTTGGCCTCCCAGGAGGCACACGCGCAGCGGTGCAGTTCCTCATGACAGCCCACCGCCTGCCGGAACTCACGGCTGCCGGTGATGCGCTGGTCGGTCAGGGAAGTGGCCCATTTGCCGAATTTGCATCCCTTGGGATTGTTGAGCTGGCCTATCTTCAACGTTTCAAATCCTGCCAGATTGTTATACAGCCGCCAGGTAAAAATCAGGTGATCCACATCATAGAC
>CAMWTF010000091.1 GCA_947177105.1 uncultured Lachnospiraceae bacterium
GTCGAATGTGGTCATGACGGCCAATTACTGGTCGAAGAGCAACACGGGCAATAGCAGTACCGTCACACGGCCTAACGGCACTACCGGCAACGGTAATGGCAGCGGAACCTCAACAAATACCGGCAATGGCACGACACTTGTAATCACCAAGAATGGCCTGTCCAACACAGGAAAGGCTTCCGTGACAGTGAATGGATCCTCAGATAATTTTGTGGTGAAGATTTCGGAGGATGCCAGTGCCACTGAGGCGGCACTGAAGGCTCTGATGAACGAGTATGGTGAACTGACGAATATTTCCTACTTCCCTATGGATATCAGTCTCTATGATTCCACGGGAACAACCAAGATCACCGATACCACCGGTCTGGCAGTGGATATTACTCTGCCGATTCCGGACTCTCTGATCCCTTATGCCGGCAATAACAAGGTTGCCAGCGTAGTGAATAACAGATTGGAGAAGCTGACGCCTAAGTTTACTACAATAGACGGAGTGCCTTGTATCAGCTTTACAGCCACCCATTTTTCACCTTATGTGATCTATGTGGATACTACGGATTTGTCCGCAGGAACAATTCAGGACAGTACGCCCAAAACAGGCGACGGAATCCATCCAAAGTGGTTCTTGGCTATGGGGCTGGCATGTATCTCTTTCATGCTGTTTATCAAGAAGGATAAAAGAGCCGTGCCGGTGAAAGTAGCGGCGGCAAGATAAAAGAGGGTATTATGAAAATTAAGTGGAATGTGATAGGGATAGTGCTTATTATAACGGCGGTCCTGATCATGCAGATTCCTGTACCGGAGGCGGATGCATCATCCGCTTCCGATTTTAAAATGGACGGAAGTACGCTGATCGGCTACACAGGCACGGCAACTGACGTGTCTGTTCCGTCTACGGTAACAGTGATCGGAGAGGGTGCCTTCCAAAACAATACCACGCTCACCAGGGTGACGATTCCTAAAAGCGTGGAGAGGATAGAGCCTTATGCTTTCTGGGGATGCGACAAGCTGGAGCAGGTGAATCTGGGAGAGGGACTTTACGAGGTAGGGGATTATGCCTTTGCCAATTGTCCGGAACTTCAGACGATATCCATCCCTGACAATATTACACGGATCGGCATCAGTGCCTTTGCCGATTGCGTTTCTCTAAGAAACATCAGGATTCCCTACACCGTGCGTTCTGTGCATGATACTGCTTTTGACGGCTGTTACCGGTTGGAGATAGCTTATGATGCCGGTACGGAGGGAGAGCGTTTTGCTCTGTATTTTGCAGAAAAGCGGAAAGAAATGCCGGAGTATGAGGATATTGACGAGTACAAGGAGGTGGTTGCGCCGCCTACTCCGACCCCTCAGGAGGAGAGTGCGTCCACTGCGCCGCCCGACTCCCAGCAAGAAGCGTCAGGAAGCTTTCTGGAGAACATATTAGGCAGTATTAGCGGTATTACTGACCAGCCTTCTCTGGATGTCCCCGGCAAGGAATTGGGCACTACCACAGTGGTGGGGAATATGGCGGTGGTATTTATGGACAATACCCAGCCCAATGTGGCGGACGGCGAGATAAGCGGGATTCAGCCTGGCGGGCAGACACCGCAGGCAGGACGGTCTTCCATGCAGGAATATACTACAGAAAAGAGCAAGGGAACTGTAAAATACACTTTGATAGACGGCAGGGTGTTGGCGGATAGAGCCTATTATGGCTACCAGAATATAGGAAGTCTCAATCTGCCGGAGGGCTTGGAAGAGATTGGCGAGTTTGCCTTTGCCAGAAGCAGTCTGCAGGAAGTGGTTATTCCGGAGGGTGTGAGCAGCATCGGGTATGGTGCGTTCTATCACTGCGATTCCCTTACCCAGGTGCAGCTGCCCACTACCATCACCCATATTGCACCCAAGGCATTTGATAATACCGCCTGGGTAATGCAGTTTTATGAGCAGGGAACCAGTGACTTCCTGGTGGCGGGAGACGGTATTTTGATTGCCTACAAGGGGAATAGTACTCAGGTTCAGGTTCCCGAAGGGATACGACAGATTGGTCCTGAAGTATTTCAGGGGCATACGGAGATTGTCTCCGTGTCCTTGCCGGACTCGCTGGAGATTATCGGAGAGGGCGCCTTTGAGAATTGCAGCAATTTGACACAACTTTTGGGTATGTCCCGGGTACGCATTATTCGTGACAGGGCCTTTTACCATTGCCCGCTAGAGTGGATTGTGCTGCCGGATACGGTGGAGAGCGTCGGCCTGGGGGCCTTTGCTCGGGAGAACATAGGCGGTGTAGCGCTGCTGCAGGGGAGGATTCCCGCGAGGGGACAGGAGCTTTCTGCGGACAGACGCTCCAACGAGGGGTATCGAATCAATGCCTTTGACGGCGTAGAGTATTTGTTGGCATATAATAACCTGACTGGCCAGGAAACGGAAGGGACAGTGTTGGACAGCAGACAGACTGTATACAAGGGTATTATGGGTCATTTGGAGACGGATGTCTTTGTGACAGACGCCACTTATATGACAGTTGCGGAGGTACAGAGCAGGTCCTGGAGCGAGTCGGTTTTGATTGACGGGCAGAGTTATGCACAACAGGGAATGGAGAAGATGAATTACCTGATACCCAAGTGGCAGGCTCCTCAGAGTGAGGGATTGACTGTGAGCGGGGATGCGGAGCTTCAGGCCCAGTTATCCCCTCAAGGCCAGGGAGATTTGCTGCAAGTGCAGATGCTGGCCGGGATCGGGGAAGTACCAGAGTTGGACGCTGCTTACAGAAGAATTTACCAACAGGGAATGCCTATGGATACTCTGTGTTATACGCTCAGGCTCTATGAAGGCGAGAGCGGCGGAACCATTTCCCGCTTGGGCAAACAGGCATTGGAAGTGACAATGCCTCTGCCGCAGCAGCTGCAGAATCAGGATTTGCGTCTGGTGACTCTGGATCGCAATGGCCAATTGGAATTTCTGGACATTGTAAACGATGGACAGCAGATACAATTCAGCACGGATTATCTGTCGGTGTATGGCATTTATGGAAGCGGCGCCCTGTTTGCACAGGGGAATGTGGTGGATGGCCAGGCGGTAATTACCGGCTATGGCAGAAGGGACGATTCTCCGGATACCGGAGATTTGATTCATCCCAAATGGGTACTTGGCACAGGGCTTTTAGCCTCTGGCCTGGCGATATTATTGCTGCAGCGGAAAAGAAGAACGGTGTGATTTATTCACACCGTTTTTTCTGTCTCTGTAGAAATGTGTTTTCTTCGCAAAAACGCTTGCTTGTGACGTAACGTAATGAGATATACTATAAATAGGAGGTGTGACATGGAGAAATATAAAGCTATACCACAAGGTTATATGACCGTTGGCGAGGTCGCGAAAAAAATGGACGTTACTGTACGGACATTTGTTGATAAATAGCAAACCCAACAGAGCCAGTCAACGGCAGGATAAACGGAGGTTTGATGAACGGCCATTCCGCAAAACCGAATAACCGCTGTTACATAGAAAGGCGTACCAAGACAGGAAATCAAGAAAAGGTTTCCTGTTTTTTTAGAATAACTTTCTGTTTCCGCCATATATCGCAGATTGCTTCTCTGCGGCATATCTTATAGAGGGATGGGCGATCGCGTAAGGAAGTTTTGCGGTTGCCCGGCACAGAGACAGGAACGGGGGAAGGACGGAAATGCAGCGTGTCAGAAAGGAGATTGGGGCACAACATATAGACTTAAAATCCTGGCAAAGGTATGGAATCACGGTAGCGGTACTGGATACGGGCATGGCTGTGCATCCGGATCTGGAGGGAAGGCAGGTGGCTTTTTATGATTTTGTGCGGGGGAAGGGCCAGGAGGCAGTATGCTACGATGACAACGGCCACGGAACCCATGTGTGTGGTATTTTATGCGGCAGCGGCAGGATGTCTGACGGCAGGTACAAAGGGATTGCGCCGGATAGCCGCCTGGTGGTATGTAAGGTGCTGGATCACCAGGGGGATGGAAGCATGGAGCATATGCTGCAGGGGCTGCTTTTTGTGGAAAGAAATTATAAGCGGTATGATATCAGGGCGGTCAATATCTCGGTGGGGATCGGACAGCTCAGGGATCGGGAGAAGGTATCCGCACTGGCGGAGGCAGTGCAGCGCCTGTGGAAACTGGGATTGGTAGTGGTCTGTGCGGCGGGCAACAAGGGGCCGGGGGAGAATACAATATCCGCCATTGGCACCGGTGAGAGGGTGATTATGGTGGGCTGTCATGACGGCAGCTACCGCCGGGGCGATTCCGGCAGCTGTAGTCTGTACTCCGGCCGGGGGCAGGAAGGGAGCCGCATCCGCAAGCCGGATCTGGTGGCGCCGGGGACGGATATCATGTCCTGCAATGCCTTCTGGCAAAGGGGGAGACGCTCGGACTACTATGTGGTCAAGAGCGGAACCTCCATGGCGACCCCTATCGTGACAGGATGCGCTGCCTTGTTGTTACAGAAAGAGCCTTATCTGTCCAACGACCAGGTGCGGGAGCGGCTGATCTACTCGGCCCGGGATTTGGGCGCTCCCTGGAACCAGCAGGGGGAGAGTGGTATTATAGTGTCAAGTTAGAGGAAATCCCGAAAAATCAAGGGGTTCCACTGATTTCGTCCAGTATAGAAATTGCCGTGAAAACGGCGGAACGGGATAGAAATAAACCATTTTTATCCTCAAAATTGGAAAATCAGGCAACTTGACACTAAAATACCATTACCCTATCTAGCAAGAGATTTTCATTAATTTTTCTATTCATTCTTACCAATATTCTATTTTTAGTGTCGGCTGTCAAGATTATTCTAAACCCAATATACCCAACCCAAACTATCCAAAACCATCTTACCCACGAAAGGAGAACACGAATGGCTAAAATTATTGCAGTGATGAACGAGAAAGGAGGAGTCGGCAAATCAGCCACGGCCACAACTTTGGCTTATCTGCTGGCAAGGAGGGGGAAGAGGACTGCACTGATCGACTTTGACGGCCAGGGGCATTCCAGCATTATCTATGGCGTAAATAACATTAACAAGCTGGAGGTGACGATCAATACGCTGCTCCGGAAGATTATGGAGGACGAGCCCCTGCCGGAGCCGGACAGCTACATACTGAAACATGAGAGCGGCGTAGAGGTAATTCCGTCAAACTCGCAACTTTTCACGTTGGAGAGAAATCTTTGTAATGTGGACTTCAGGGAACGGATACTGTCTCAATATGTGGATACCATCCGGGACAGATACCAATATGTGATTATTGATTGTATGCCGCAGATGGGGACACCTATGATCAACGTGATGATGTGTGCGGACAGCATTATTGTTCCCACACAGGCAGAATTATTGTCCACACAGGGGCTGGCAGAGTTGCTCCGCCATTACCAGATTATCCGAAAGAACAGTAACCACAATTTGAGGATTGAGGGCATTCTTATTACCATGGACTCCCCCAATACGATTGTGTCGGCACAGGTCAGGCAGCTGATCGAGCGGGGCTTTGCCGGTGCAGTGCCTATCTTTAAGACTCATATTCCCCGTTCCATCAAGGTGGCGGAGGCGGTGCTGTACCACAAGACCATCTGTGAATTTATGCCCAACAATCCGGCGGCGCTGGCTTATGAGAAGTTTGTAGACGAGCTCCTGGGAAATGAGGAAATGGAGGTGTGTGCAGTTGGGTAAGCCGAGGGTCAATCTGGAAGATTTCAACGAGATGCTGAATTTTGGAGCAGCGCAGGGAAAAGAGGCGGCAGGGTGTTCAACAATGGCTCCTGCATCGGTTCAGGAACAGGGCGGTATTCAGGAAATGGATTTTGCACAAATGGAGCCATTCCCAAACCACAAGTTTAGGTTGTATGAGGGACAGCAGCTTGCGGATATGGTGGAGAGCATTCGCCAGTTTGGTATTCTGCTCCCCATCATCCTCTGGCATAACGAGGAGGGGAAGTACATCATTTTAAGCGGTCATAACCGCCGCAATGCCGCCCAGCTTGCGGGGCTTTCCAAGGGACCGGTTATTGTTCGGGAACATCTGACTTATGACGAGGCGGTGCTGATTGTGACGGAAACCAATCTCCGGCAGCGTTCTTTTGGGGATATGAGCCATTCAGAGAGGGCATACTGCCTTGCGCAGCACTATGAGGCATTGAAGTCACAGGGTAGGAGAAATGATCTGTTAAATGAGATTGAAATGCTCTTAAACCCGCATGAATCCGGTGAAAATGCAACTTCGTCACAACTTGAGACGAAGTTGCGGAGCGATGAGAAACTGGGAGGGGAGTATGGTCTTTCCCATGCGAAAGTGGCCCGCTATATTCGGCTGGCCAAGTTGGACACTAAACTGCTGGATAGGGTGGATACGGGGGAGATCGCATTCCTTGCCGCCTATGATCTCTCTTTTATAGAGAATGGGGACAGGCAAGGGCAGATCGCAGACCTGTTGGAGTCGGGCAGTTATAAGGTGGATATGAAAAAGGCGGAACTGCTCCGCAATTATTACGAGACCGGGAAACTGAATGATACATTGGTTGTGCAGATACTTTCCGGTGAGAAAATGCGAAAGGCCAAAGTTGACAGACCACAGCCCTTTAAGGTGAGAGCTGGAGTGATTACCAAGTATTTTACTGCGGGGCAGAGTAATAGGGAGATTGAGGACACCATAGACCGGGCGTTGTCATTGTACTTTGAAAATCAGCATGAAGTTGTGAAGAGTGGTGGTCAGCAGCCGGGTGACTGAGCGGCGGGTTATATCTGGGACACTTGCGGGCCAGAGATATGCGGGGGCTGATGATTAATACCATGCAAAATGAAGATGAAAAAGGGGGAACAGTATGAACAGAGCGACCAGTTTGGCAGAACTTTACAAAGCGTCAGTGCAGGAGTATACCAGGACACCGGAGGAGTGGAAAGGTCTGCTGTCCTGTGTCGCCCGGTTCTACAAGCGTTCCTTTGACAATGCAGTGCTGATTTATGCTCAGAAACCGGATGCTACACAGCTTGGAACCTTTGACGAGTGGCATGACCGGCGGGTGGGACGCAGTATCAACCGGGGGGCAAAGAGTATTGCGGTCATTGACATGGTGAATCCAAATGCCAGTATCAAATATCTGTTTGATTTTATGGACACCAACGGTAGTGTGCAGTCATATCAGAATCTGCAGCGATATCTGTGGGAGTTGGAGGAGCAGTACCGTCCTGGCATTGTGATGCGGTTTCATGACAAGTATGGGACTTCCACAAGAAGTGTGGAGACATGTCTGTATAAATTGTCGAGTAGGAGAGCCAGAGACTGGCTGCTGCCCTATCTGAAAGAGTTTCGGGTAAGGGACGAGACAAGCCCGCTCTACGGGATGCCAGAGGATGCAGTGAGAGCGGAGTTTGCGGGGCTTGTGGAGGAGAGTGTGGCTTACACGGTATTTTCCAAGTGTGGGCTTTCTACAGAGTTGTTTGATGAGGGGAGTTTTGAGAATATCGGCAGCTATAACAGCTTGCAGTTGTTTATGGCGCTGGGAAGCTGTACCGTATCCATCGCAAGGCCCATACTGAAAGAGATTTACGAGGAGATTCAGGAAATCAAAGTCGAGAGGAGCAAAATATATGAGAACAGAACCTTTGATGAACTTCACATACAGGCAGGGAGAGGATGGAATGTTGTATCCGGAGATCCGGGTGTCGAAGAATCCGCAGACAGACAGGATGCCGGTGGGCCGGTTTGGGGAACGGTGGAAGAAGTATATGCTGGAGAAACATTCGCAACGTCTGTCGGAGCTGGTGGCGCAGGGCAGGATCAACGAGATCATTCTACAAGTGGATCAGGAGGCGGAGCGGAGGAAAGAGGCGTTGATCCGGGAGATGCTGGCAGCCGATCCCATGCCGGAGACGGAGGATGCAATGGAGAGGGCAGGGCATATGAGCATGATAACGAGAGAGGCAGAGGAGGTAGTGATGGACGAGGTGGTATTGAGAGTCAGGTGATTTTGCAATCTTCCTTGCGGAACGTACAGCCGCCTACAGATGGTTTTAAGCCGTCTGTGGGCGGCTTTTTCTCTGTTCCGCCCAGGACGCAGGAAGAGGGGATAGGGATACCGCAGACAGAGGCAGGGGTTCAGGCGCAGGAGCGAGGAAAAATAGAACAGAAAGAGGCGGGGGTTCAGGCGCCGGCAATAGCCATAATGAAACAGCAAGAGGCAGAGGATGGGGAGCCGGAAGAACACACAGCAGATGA
>CAMWTF010000092.1 GCA_947177105.1 uncultured Lachnospiraceae bacterium
TGTCCCCGCCTGCTTCACGGGCAACCTCAAGGGCAGCGTCAATGACCATCTCTTTCGTAATCTTTGCTCGTGGTGGCACATTTCATTCCTCCTTTTTATAATTGTTGTTATATAACAGTAATTATACTTTTTCTCAGCAGCTTTGTCAAGCCATCTGGATAAAAGTTCACTATTGTATGGTACTTTGAGTGGTGCTTTTTGAAGCGGGTAATCTTTTTATTCCCATGGAGCTTTTGGCAGTGCTTATACTTTTGCGGGACTGTTGCCAAGAGAGGCCGAGTGCGATATAATGAGCGTACAGGGCGTTTGGAGGCCGGGCGGATACTGCTGTGGATAGAGCTGTGTGTGGGCAGGGAGTCTGCGGAACATTAATTTTGGAGGAAAAAGAGATGATATTAGGAGCACTGGAAGCGGGCGGCACCAAGATGGTGTGCGCCGTTGGTGATGAGCATGGACAGGTGTGGGAGCGTATATCCATTCCCACGGTGAGTCCAGAGGAAACCATGCCTCAGATAATTGCATTTTTTAAGAAACACGATATAGAGGCTCTGGGGGTGGGGTGTTTTGGTCCCATCAATCCGGTGAAGGGCACAGCCACCTACGGCTACATTACCTCCACACCCAAGCTGGCCTGGCAGGATTACAACATCGTGGGTGCCTTTGAGGAAGCGCTGGGCTGTCCGGTGGGTTTTGACACGGATGTGAACGCTTCCATGTTGGGGGAGGCCACCTTTGGACTGGCCAAGGGTCTGGACACCTGCATCTATGTGACCGTTGGCACCGGTGTGGGTGTGGGAGTTTATGCCAATGGGGGACTGCTCCACGGAATGATGCACCCGGAGGCGGGTCACCTTCTGCTGCAGCGTCATCCGTCGGATACCTATGGGGGGAAATGCCCTTTTCACGGGAACTGTCTGGAGGGGCTGGCATCGGGACCGGCTATTGAGGAGCGCTGGGGCGCCAAGGGATCGGAGCTGGCGGATCGGCAGGAGGTATGGGAACTGGAGGCATACTATATTGCCCAAGCCTGCGTAAACTATACTTTTGTCTATGCGCCGAAAAGAATAATCCTGGGAGGCGGGTTCATGCATCAGGAGCAGCTTTTCCCCATGATCCGCCAACAGTATCAGGAGTTGATGGCGGGCTATATGGTCACGCCGGAGTTGGAGAATCTGAACCGCTACATCGTGCCCTGCAGCTTAAATGACAACCAGGGCGTCATGGGCTGTCTGGAACTGGCGATGGAGGCGGTGGGAGAACGGCTTCTCGCGGAGGGGTTGAGAACAGGAAAGTTATTTAATCTGTAACCAAATAGAAAATTTACTGTCAATTAGGGTGAACACACACTGGTGTGGGAGCGTGTACACAGCAGGGGCCGCAAGGGAGGAGACAGACGCCGGGACGGCAGTATCTGCGGATCATGAGAGGGACCACAGAGGATGATGGAGGACAGCAAGATTATAGATCTGTATTTTGAACGCTCCGAGGAGGCGATCACACAGACTGCCGAGAAGTATGGCCGTCTGTGCCGCAGCATTGCCATGCATATCGTGGGCAGCTATGAGGATGCCCAGGAGTGCGAAAATGACACCTATGTAGCCGTATGGAATGCCATTCCTCCCACCAGACCCAATATTTTCTCCGCGTTCCTGAGCCGGATCAGCAGGAATATTGCTCTAAACCGCTATGAGTACAACCGGGCGGGCAAGCGCAACAGCCAGTTTGACCTTGTGCTGGAGGAACTGGAGGAATGCCTGTCCTCCTCCTATTCCGTGGAGGATACCTATATCGCCGGGGAAGTGGCAGGAATGATAAACGCATTTCTGGAAAAACTGAAAACGGAGACAAGAATTATTTTTGTGCGCAGATACTATTATGCGGATTCCGTCAAGGAGATTGCGCAGAGGCTGGCCATAGGCGAGAGCAAGGTTAAAACCACGCTTTTTCGGGTAAGGCAGGAACTGAAGGCATACCTTGAGGAACAGGGTGTGCAGGTGTAGAATATGCGGAACAGAAGATCTAGCAATCTTCAAAACAGCATATTCCCGGACAGTACACTGATCAATATCTGTACGCCCAAGCGGGCAGATATTGATCACCGGTAAAGTGCGCTGGCAGGGAATATGCGGAACTCTAATAGGATGGTAAATCAATGGGAAAGATGAACAGGGAAGATCTGTTTCGGGAGATCGGAGAAATCGACGAGACATATGTGGAGGAGGCGCAGCGGGTCCAAAGAAGGCGCAGGGCGCCCTCCTGGGTGGGCAAGACGCTGGCAGCGGCGGCCAGCCTGGTGCTCTGTGTGGGTATAGGGTATATAACGGTGTTGGTCACAATGCCCAAGGGGGCTGTGGGCGGCAACATGAGCGGCGCGTCGGACGCAAATGGAAGCGCCATGGAAGCCGCACAGGAGCAGTGCTCCGTGGCGGAGGATAAAGAGGGCCAGATGGCTGGCGGCGCAGGGACCAAAGAGGCGGGAGAGGACCAGACGGTTTCCAAGACTGTCCAGACGGATTCGGAGCAGCCCTCCCAAGAGAGTGCTCCGGTCGTAGCGCCATCTGCCTCGGAGTCGGCGCAGCGTTACGATGAGCAGGCAGACTCCTCGAACACCGATGGCAGCAAAGAGCAGAGCGAGTCAGAGCAGATAAAGGAAAGCCTGGAGGAAAAGGATACCATAGAAGATATGGACGACTCCATAAAGGGGGAGTTGCTGCAGTCCGGAGAAAGCGCAATGGATCTGACCTGGGAGGCGGCTCGGGCGGATGTGGTCTATGGCCGGTACGTGGACGTGCAGGCGCCGGAGGGATACAGTTTTACCAGCGCAGTCCGCTCTTCGTCCGTTTTGTACGTGACCTGGAACAAGGGCATGGAGGAGATATCGTTCATCTGCAGGCAGGCGGATGAGGATGTCAGCGATTGGCTGGCGGATGTGGAGAAGCCGGAGGAGTACGATCTGGGACTGTATACTTATCCCTGGAGCGGCAGTGTGCCCGAGGAATTGCTGCAACTGGTGAGTAATGCGGTCTTCAGGCCGGATCAGGTCACCCTTGATATCGTGGCCGCCAGAACCTACCAGGTGCAGGAGGCGGGGGACGTGTCCGGCAGCCGCACCCGCATTGGCATACTGTACAGTGATAATGTGTTGGTGGAGATCAGTGGCAAGGGGCCGTCGGCGGAGGAGATCTTTGCCATGATAAATCTGGAAAATCAGGTATAGCCGGAGAAATATTCTGAATTTTTACAAATGCGCAATTTCCTATTTACGAAGCAGTCCTTTTTCGCTATAATAGAAAAAATGACTTGAAGCGGAGGAAGAAGATGAGGGCTGTGCGCATGAGCAAACAGGTGAATATTCCGGCAGAGATGTGCAGGGCATCTTATTCCCTTTTTTCTATAATTGCTTCTATTCCATAGGTTGCAGTGATAAGCCAGTAGTTTTAGTTACTGGCTTTTCTTATGTACCCAGAAGGGATTATGCAAAACAAAAGGATCATCAAAACAGCGCTTTCCGGGAATATGCAAAACAGAAGATCAAGACAGCTTCAAATAGGAGGATGAGTATGAGTAAAAGAACAGACATCAAAAAAGTATTGATTATCGGCTCCGGCCCCATCATCATCGGACAGGCTTGCGAATTTGACTATTCCGGCACCCAGGCGTGTAAGGCTCTGCGACAGCTGGGCTATCAGATAGTGCTGGTCAATTCCAACCCGGCCACTATTATGACTGACCCGGGAATCGCGGATGTTACCTATATTGAGCCTCTGAATGTAAAGCGCCTGGAGCAGATAATCGACAAGGAGCGCCCGGATGCCATCCTGCCTAACCTGGGCGGTCAGTCCGGCTTAAACCTCTGTTCCGAGCTGGCCAATGCGGGGGTGCTGGATAAATACAATGTTAAGGTCATCGGTGTGCAGGTGGATGCCATCGAGCGGGGGGAGGACCGCATCGAATTTAAGAAGACCATGAACAAGCTGGGGATTGAGATGGCCCGCAGCGAGGTGGCCTACTCCGTGGAGGAGGCGCTTTCCATTGCGGATCGGCTTGGCTACCCGGTGGTGCTGCGCCCAGCCTATACCATGGGCGGCGCAGGCGGCGGCCTGGTGTACAATGTGGAGGAGCTTCGGACAGTCTGCTCCCGGGGCCTGCAGGCTTCCCTGGTGGGGCAGGTGCTGGTGGAGGAATCCATTCTGGGCTGGGAGGAGCTTGAGCTGGAAGTGGTGCGGGACGCCAAGGGCAACATGATCACCGTCTGCTTTATCGAGAATATCGATCCCTTGGGTGTACACACCGGGGATTCCTTCTGCTCCGCCCCCATGCTGACCATCTCTCAGGAACTGCAAAAACGGCTTCAGGAGCAGGCATATAAGATTGTGAACGAGGTGGAAGTCATCGGCGGCACCAATGTGCAGTTTGCCCACGATCCCGTAAGTGACCGGATTGTGGTCATCGAGATCAATCCCAGAACCTCCCGTTCCTCCGCTCTGGCCAGCAAGGCCACGGGCTTTCCCATTGCGCTGGTATCCGCCATGCTTGCCTCGGGGCTGACTCTGGATGAGATTCCCTGCGGCGTGTGCGGCACTTTGGACAAGTATGTGCCCGGCGGGGATTATGTGGTGATCAAGTTCGCCAGATGGGCCTTTGAGAAGTTCAAGGACAGCGAGGACAAGCTGGGCACCCAGATGCGGGCGGTGGGCGAAGTTATGAGCATCGGCAAAACCTACAAGGAGGCTTTCCAGAAGGCCATCCGCAGCCTGGAGATCGGGCGCTATGGCCTGGGCTTTGCCAAGGATTTCCATGAGAAGAGCAAGGAAGAATTGCTGAAATTGCTGGTAGTTCCCACCAGCGAGAGGCAGTTTATCATGTATGAGGCCCTGAGAAAGGGCGCCACAGTGGAGGAACTGTTCCGGCTGACCAAGATCAAGCACTACTTTATTGAGCAGATGAAGGAGCTGGTGGAGGAAGAGGAGGCGCTGCTGGCCATGAAAGGCAGTATGCCGGAGAAGGCGGTGCTGGAGCAGGCCAAGAAGAACGGCTTTGCGGACCGCTACTTAAGCAAACTGCTGGAGGTGCCGGAGGAGGAGATACGCAGGGTACGTACAAGCTATGGCATCACCGAGAGCTGGGAGCCGGTGCATGTGTTTGGCACCAAGGACAGCGCTTATTATTACTCCACCTACAATGCGCCGGATAAGACGACAGTTTCCGACAAAAAGAAGATTATGATCCTGGGCGGCGGTCCCAACCGGATCGGCCAGGGCATTGAGTTTGACTACTGCTGTGTACATGCGGCTTTCGCGTTGAAGGAGTTGGGCTTTGAGACCATTATTGTCAACTGCAATCCGGAGACCGTGTCCACGGATTATGACACTTCTGATAAGCTGTATTTTGAGCCGCTGACGCTGGAGGATGTGCTGAGTATCTATGAGAAGGAGAAGCCGGTGGGCGTCATCGCCCAGTTTGGCGGGCAGACACCTCTTAACCTGGCGGCGGATCTGAAAAAGAACGGAGTGCGGATCCTGGGTACTTCCCCGGAGGTCATCGACATGGCTGAGGACAGGGATCTGTTCCGGGGCATGATGGAGAAGCTGGGGATCCCCATGCCGGAGGCCGGTATGGCGGTAGACGTATCCGAAGCCCTGGAGATTGCCGGCAGGATCGGCTATCCTGTCATGGTGCGGCCTTCCTATGTGCTGGGCGGCCGGGGCATGGAAGTGGTCAGTGAGCCGGAGAGCCTGCGGCAGTATATGGCGGCGGCGGTGGGCGTAACCCCGGATCGGCCCATTTTGATCGACCGGTTCCTGCGTCATGCCACCGAGTGCGAGGCGGATGCCATCGCGGACGGCAGACACGCCTATGTGCCCGCGGTTATGGAGCATATTGAACTGGCGGGAGTACATTCCGGTGATTCCGCATGTATCCTGCCCTCCAAGAATATTCCGGAGGAGTTGGTGACGACCATCAAGGAGTACACCCGCAAAATCGCCGAGGAGATGGGGGTCTGCGGTCTGATGAACATGCAGTATGCCATCGAGGACGGCAAGGTATACGTGCTGGAGGCCAATCCCAGGGCGTCCCGCACCGTTCCCCTGGTTTCCAAGGTCTGCGGTGTACAGATGGTGAAGCTGGCCACCCAGATCATGACCAGGGAGTTGACGGGCATGGCATCCCCCATCGAGGGCATGAAAGAGGTGAAGCCTGTCTATTACGGGGTAAAGGAAGCGGTGTTCCCCTTCAATATGTTCCAGGAGGTAGACCCGGTGCTGGGGCCCGAGATGCGCTCCACCGGGGAAGTGCTGGGGCTGGCTACCAATGTGGGAGAGGCATTTTTCAAGGCCCAGGAAGCCACCCAGACCAAACTGCCCACCTCCGGGACAGTGCTGTTCTCCGTCAGCGGCAAGGACAAGCCGGAGGTGGTGGAGATCGCTCAGGTATTCGCGGAGTGCGGCTTTAACATCCTGGCCACCGGAACCACCTATGAACTGCTGGTTAATAGCGGCATAGAGGCTCGGCGCGTCAACAAGATGCAGGAGGGCAGACCCAATATTGTGGACGAGGTTATGAACGGCAAGATACAGCTGATCGTGAACACCCCGGCCACCAAGGAGGAGAAACTCTTTGACGACAGCTATATCCGCAAGACGGCCATCAAGGCCAGAGTGCCCTACATGACCACCATGGCGGCGGCCAAGGCCACTGCCGAGGGAATCCGCACCGTGATCAAGGAAGGGGAGATTGGCGTGATGTCCCTGCAGGAGATCCATGCGGCGATTCAGTAAGCGATATAAATAAGCATAAAGATTGCCATAGGAGTCCGGCAAAGGCGCTGGAGATTTCTGTGGCAATTATGCTGTGGATTCAGAGGCGAGACGGCAGCAGATCTTATCTTACGGCAGAATAGTGATGGCATATCAAATTGGACAGCAGGACATTGCGTGTGGAATGCTCTCCAGATGGATGTAATTTAGGGAGGAACGAAAAATGGGATTGTTTAATAAAGCAAAAAACAGTAAGAAGCTTACGCCGGATATGGCCGGTTACAGGCCGGAGCCAGAGTGGTGGCCTGATTTGACCGAATACCGAAAGGGAATGCTTTTGCACAATATATCTTTTGAGGATATAGATGCGCTGCTGAAAGAATATGCGGCAATATGCTCAGATAAGAAACAGGTGATATGTGATTTTGGCTATACATCTCTTCCGGACGACCCGGCATGGATTTATTTGGAGTTCCCGAACTTTGAAGGGATCCCCCACTATAAGAATTTCTGGAATTATCAGAACCTTTTGATCTGGTTAAGCCAGAAGGCGGACAGGGAATTTTGTCTTGCGATTCCCAGAAACCAGTATCAACCGCTTTTTTTATCCACGATGGACAAGCAGAATCCCCGAGGGGATTCCTGCGTGGGAATCTATGCGGACAGGGATTTTTATTTTGAGGTTCCCGGCGACCTGTTTGAGTGGGGGCCTGTACCCACATCGCCTTTTAACTATGTAGGTTTTCTGAAGGATACTTTTCAGTTTGATACGCAGTGGATACCGAAGGTGGTAAATTGTGAGTGGAAGAAAACCCGGATCACGCTGACCTTTTCGGAGTAGATTTCCGGTGATCAGGGAGTATATCGGAGCAGGAAATCGGGTTTGGGGAACGGAAAACAACTATTGGGAGGTAAGCAGTGAATATAATCTGTAAGGATCTGTGTATCAGAAACGCGGGAAACGCCGACTGCGCCCAGCTTGCAAAATGGTGGAACGACGGCAGTGTAATGGCCCATGCCGGTTTTCCGGGCGGGCTGGGCACAACGGCTGAAAAGATACAGGAACAAATCGCAAGCGACAGTGACAAAACAAAGCGTCGGCTGATCATAGAGCACAAAGGCTCTGCAATCGGCGAGATGAGTTATTATAATCGGGAAAACAATATTGCTGAAATCGGCATAAAGATCTGCAATGCGGATTACCAGGAAAGGGGCCTGGGAAGGGTACTTCTGAGTATGCTCATAGGAGAGCTATTTTCTATGGGATATGTGAAGATCATTCTGGATACAAACCTGAAAAATACCAGGGCGCAGCATGTCTATGAGGTGCTGGGTTTTCAAAAGGTCAGAATAAATGAAAATTCCTGGACGGATCAGGCAGGCGAGGTTCAGTCGTCGGTTGATTATGAATTAG
>CAMWTF010000093.1 GCA_947177105.1 uncultured Lachnospiraceae bacterium
CGGCATCCCTATCCCTCCCTTGGCTTGCAGACATCCACCCAGCGGGTGGTCTCCGTGTATTTTTCCAACTCCTCCAAAGTCAGCTCAATGCAGCTGTTGGAGCTGCCCGCAGCGGGCAGGACCGTATCGAACCGCCGCAGGGATTCGTCCAGGTATACCTCCACTCCCGGATTGACCGCAAATGGGCACACGCCGCCTACAGCGTGGCCGATGCGCTCCACCGCCTCATCGGGGGTCAGCATTTTCGCCTTTCCGCCGAAGGCCGCCTTGTATTTTCCGTTGTCCACCTTCCTGTCCCCGGCGGCAACAATAAGGATGGTCCGGTCCTCCAACTTGAAGCTGAGGCTCTTGGCGATCCGTCCCTCCTCCACGCCGGCGGCCTGAGCCGCCAGCGCCACCGTGGCGGAGGAAACGGTAAATTCATGGATCCGCCCCTCCAGGCCGTATTGGGCAAAATAGGCTTTGACGCGTTCAATTGACATAGGTTTTCCCCTCCTCCTTTACTCCGGCCAGACCCGCCGGAACTCCTCACAGACCACCGGCATATCCGGGGTGAACGTCAGGCCCGCCCCGGCCAGCTCGTTTGTGAAAAACGCCTCATGGACCCGCCGCCAGTACGCCAGGGACAGATCGCCCTCCCCCTCCCGGCGGGCCTGCTCCCCGTCCACCTCCCGGAAGGGTGCGGTAAACACCCGCTCTGTCCGGATAATGCACACCGCCTCCTCCCGGCTGTCCAGGATCACGCTGTACTCCCCCGCCTCCGGCAGAGGTTCGTCCTCCAGGGCGTAGAGAGGGTAGGCCGAGGCAGTGGCTGTCTTGATGCCCGCCAGAACCAATCCGGCCAGCCTGCCCGGTTCACCGCCGAACGCCCAGGCGTCATAGTCCACGCCCTCCAGGCCCCGCGCCGCAATGAATTCCGTCCACATCTGCTCTCCCGTCATCGGATATCCACCCTTTCCACCTCCACGCAAAGCCCGGTCGCACTGTCCAGACTGAACACCGCTCCCTGCATCCTGCAGGGGCCGTCCGGCACCTGGTACCGCCCCGGCAGCCCGCCCAGGAATTGCTCCACGCTCTGCTCCGGCTTGATGCCCAGCACGCTCTCCACAGGCCCCGTCATGCCCAGGTCGGTGATATACCCGGCACCCTTGGGCATGACGCGCTCATCGGCGGTGGGTACGTGGGTGTGGGTGCCCCACAGGGCGGAGACCTGGCCGTCCAGGTAGTAGGCCATAGCCAGTTTTTCGCTGGTGGCCTCGGCGTGGAAGTCCACCAGAGTGAACAGAGGCTTGTCCCACTTCAGCAGCTGTCCGGCGGTGAGGAAGGGATTATCGGCATTGAAATCCAGGCCGCACCGGCCAATCAGATTCATCACGCCAATGCGGATCCGCCCGCAGTCATAGACCCCCCAGCCCTTTCCGGGCGCCCGGCCCGTATAGTTGGCGGGGCGCAGCAGATAGGGGTCATCCTCCAGCCTTGTGGCAATCTGGGGTTTGCCGAAGGTGTGGTTGCCCAGGGTAACCACATCGGCCCCGGCGGCGTAAAGACGGTCCACCTGTTCGGAGGTGATGCCGGTGATGGCGGCGTTTTCCCCGTTGACCACGGTGAAATGAACATCCTTCCACTTTTTCAGGGGCCGCAGGGATGCCTCCAAATGGGCCAGCCCCTGCTCGCCCACCACATCGCCCACGGCCAGGATATGATAGATCACGGTATCTTCCCCCTTGGCAAAATGAATCTCGGTTTTGTTCAAGAAGTAGTATATCTGGCTTTGGGAAAAAATGCAAGGGTGAGGCGCGGAAAAGCCATTGCCCTGATCGCAGTGGAGCGGCGCGGCGAAAATATCGCGCTTCGCCCTTTACAAATCTCAATCCAGGTGTTATAATCCAAGTAAAGTCAATAAGGAGCCCGCTGCCGCCGCGCCTGCGGCAACATGGAATGGGGTGAGAAGCCCCGCGAGTCGGTCACTGTGATGCCTCCCCAATATTGGTAGAGGATAAGTCAGATACATGGGCAGCTTGGTGATTTTTCCGCCGGAACCGGAACAATGCTTTGAATGTCCGGCCTTGCTGTATTTTGCAGGAAGGCCGCGTGCGTCCCGTGGTTTCGGCTGCGGGACGCTTTTTTCGTGTTTCCACCGGTGCCGATGGGGCGGCATCGGGAAACAATAGATACTCCCTCTCTTTTCTATCGGCTCTATTGAAAACCTAGGGGCGTCCAGGTCTCAAGACCGCCTGGACGCCCCTCTGGTTTTCCGGAATGCTTTAACAAAATATGCATTTTTCTCACCGGCAACGATACCGGCTTAAATATATAATTCGTTTTCTTTTCTGATAGAACACGCCTTTTTTATTGCAAATGCCGCAACGGAGACCATAGCCCTGTTTACACGGCGGGCTGATTGCGGACATTTGACAACACACCGCATACAAGAAATACATTTCTTGCTGTCCGCGATTTTCGGATCTTCTTTGCTTATTGCCCTTGCAGGGCACTGCCTGGCACAAAGCCCGCAGCTTGTACATCTGCCATTCGCTTTTGGCGCCAATCCAATGCTACCCGTCTTCTTATAGGGGCGATTTCCCGGAATTTGCGGTGTGCGAAGTTCAGCCGTATTCCCCTCTATTTTATCTAAAATCTTTTGGGCAAAACAACTTAATTCTCTTTCGTCTTTCACATCGGGTCTGCCTGCCGCATATTGATGCATGATCGAATGTTCCGCAATGGCAGCAATAGCAGAAACGACCTTAAAACCACTCTTTTCCGCGATATCATTCAATTCGATCAGGGTGTCCTCATATGCCCTGTTGCCATATACGCAGACTATGACACACGGTGTCTGACTGCCATGAATATTTGAGATCCTTTGCGCGGCAAGGCTGGGGACACGTCCTCCATAAGAAGGGACGGCAATAATGGCAATATCCTCTTTTCCCAAGCTAAGTGAAGAATCATCAGCTTCCACCTTGGACAAATCAATTTTATTGACAGGCCCTCCCCACGCTTTGGTTATAATTTCTACAACTTTATCAGTTCCTCCGGTTGGGCTAAAAACAATTTGCGTGATCTTCATACCGTTCCTCCTGTAATTTTAAATTTTACACCATTATAGCAGGTACGGCGTGTAATGTCAAGATTTACAGCAATACACAAATATGTTACACTCTATAGCAAACGTCAAACATTCTGAGCGCCGCGATCATATGGAGGAGAAACACTATGCATATAAGCACAAAATGTTCTGTTGCCATTCATTGTCTTGTTTTCATTTATGAATATGGAGATAAACAAAAAGTAACCAGCGAACTTTTATCGCTATCTGCCGGAACCAATCCTGTTACGATCCGGAATATTATAAGTTCATTGAAAAAAGACGGTATCATATCCGTTAAATTCGGAACGGGAGGCGCAACTCTGAACTGTCCGCCGAATGAAGTAACCTTATATCGCATATGCAAGGCGATCGAACCAGACTTTAGTTCTAAACTGATCGGTATCCATTCATTGCCTTCGCCATTATGCCCTATAGGAAAGAATATTCACAGCGTATTGGATTGCTCTTATCAGAAAATTAGAAACAACCTATGTGAAAGTCTGGAAAACGTTACATTAGAAAATATCATATCTGATTATCACGGCCTTCTACACGAGGCCGACTGATCCTTTTTCGTGAGAAAAAGGATCAAAAAGAACCTTGACCTCGGGACTAAAACCGCTGCTATTCCTGGATCTCTGCTCGGTAACGATGCTGCACTTTCAGTCAGGGAATAGTATACACCTTGCTTGAAAAGAGCGCTCTTTTATAGCCAATGATCCCCCACAGCCGCGCAAGAGAGCCGGACCGATATTGCTCGGTCCGGCTCTTATCTGCGGCCTGTGCGATTTCTCAATGAAATGCGCTTTTGCAAGAAAACGGATTACAGCAGGCGGAACTGCCCCAGCAGGGGAACTTCCTTCTCCACGCCCTGGAGGGCGTTGACGATGCCAATGAACCAGCACAGCGCGCAGAACAGTCCGCCTACCAGCCCAACGAGCCAGCCGAACAGCGGCGTCCATTTCGCCACGATCCCCACCAGCGTAGAGGCGATCCAGATCACCAGGGACTGGTTAAGGTGGAACCGGCTCCCCTGCCGGTCGCCCAGCAGGAAGGCCACCAGCAGCCCCGGCCAGGATAAATAGGCTACAATATCCGTTACATGCTTATCCATTTGTATTTTCAGCTCCCTCCGCTTATCTCTGCCGTAAGGTGATATCGCCGCTGATGCTGGACACACGGAACACGCGGCCGCCGCCATCCAGATAGATGGCCTCGCCGGAGCGCTTGCCAATGGGTCCCACCAGGGGGAAGTCGCTGTCCAGTTCGCCGGAAACTGTGGAAAACTGAAGGGTAAACCCTTCGCCATCGGGCATGGACACCTGGCAGTCCCCGGATTTGGAGCTCAGCTCCATCTGTTCCGGCATCTGCTGAAGCCTGGCGTCCACATCGCCGCTGGCGCTGGAGCAGCGCAGCTCCCGGACGGTCCCGGCCAGCTCCATGTCGCCGCTGGCGGTGGCGGCCTTCACCGTACCGAATACGCCGGTCATCTGGACATCGCCGCTGGCGGTCTCCGCCACCACGGTCCTGCTGTTGATGCCGCCGCCGTCCATATCTCCGCTGGCGGAGTGGAAGATCAGATCCTGACAGGCAACATCATTGATCTGTGCATCGCCGCTGGAAGTCTTTACCGACAGCTGGCCCGCCTCCAGGCCGGCCCCCACGTCCACATCGCCGTTGACCGTGGAAATCTGCAGGAAATCCCAAAACCGGCGGGGCAGGGTCAGCTCTACGTCCGCCGCCGCCAGGCCCCGGAGGAAGAAGAAAG
This sequence comes from uncultured Lachnospiraceae bacterium, assembly GCA_947177105.1. Classification (GTDB taxonomy): domain Bacteria; phylum Bacillota; class Clostridia; order Lachnospirales; family Lachnospiraceae; genus Acetatifactor. The sequence continues at coordinate 4,863 of CAMWTF010000093.1, forward strand.
AGGAGCTGGCGGTATTCCCCTGCCGCACGGAGAGGACTCCGTCATCGCTCATGCGCAGCTCCAGGTTCTCCAGATCGCCGTCCAGACGGACATCGGCATCCGGATCATTGTCCAGCAGCACGGTCACATCGCCGTTAACGATCTGCACGTCTATGCCCTTCAATGCCTGTGAGGGAAAGGCCGTACCTTCCACCCGGCGCACCCGGCTGTTTTCACAGAAGAAGCCGCCCCGGTCCTTGTTGTAGCCCAGGGAGAAGGACCAGCCCTTTTCATGGGCTTCCGCCTCTGCGGCGGCGGCCTCCGCGCCCGGCTCCGCAGCTTCCGCCTCCCGGGCGGCGTCCTCATCGCCGTCAAAGTGGATGGAGACCTTGCCCTTGAAACCGTCCGGGTACTTTTCCTTCAGCTTGGCCTCCACATCCCGCAGGATGTTCTTGGCCTGATCCACCGCGTCCCGGGTCTGGTGCACGGTCTCGTTGAAAACGTCCTTCATTCCCCGGAACAGATCGCCGGCAAAGTCCTGGGAACCCGCCTCCTGCCGGGGCAGCTCCCCCTCGGGCCCAAGGCTGTCCAGATAGGCCAGCAGCTCGTCCACACTGCCCAGATCCTCCATGGCCTTGTCATAGGCGGCGTTCTCGTCCATGCCCTGGCCCACCAGATCCTGCCAGCGGCTGAACAAATTTTCACTGAGTTCCTCAATAAGCTCCACCTTGGCGGTGGAATCGGCGGCGGCGGAAAGGCGGCCCGTCACCGCGATAATGAATTTCGTCCTCATGTTTTCCATTGTGTCAGTCCTCCTCCAAAGAAATCAGGGCATCCAGCAGGGCCCTGGTGGTTTGCCACTCCCGGCTGTTTTCCTCCCACTGACGCCTTCCCTCATCGGTGATGGCATAGTAGCGGCGGCGGGCCCCCGGGCCCTCCTCCCCCCAGTAGGAGGAGATCAGCCCCGCGCTCTCCAGCCGCTTGAAAGCGGTATACAGGGTAGCCTCCTTGAAGCCGTACGCCCCTCCTGTTCGCTGTTGGATGGTCTTATTGATCTCATAGCCATAGTTGTCCCCCCGCATCAACTGGGTCAGGATGATGGTATCCGTATGGCCCCGCAGGGTATCGGCAGAAATGGACAAAACAGAACACTCCTTTCACCGGGTCCCGGCGCGCCGCAGTGCGGCCGGTCCCGCAAGTTGACCTTATCATAGCAGGATATATTTCGTCTGTCAATGTATTTCTTTTTGAAAAGTATTAAGAATTTGTTAAGAGCCTGCTCCGGTTCCAGCCGAACCTTGCCGGACCTCCCCGCATAGGATGCTGTATGGAACACTGAATCCCTTTTACTTTTTGTGTTGATGGATGGAAACGTTGGCGATTTCACGAATCGCAGCTGGAAATTAATCATTGCCAGTGCTATAATCAAAGCAACAAATCCGAATTTTTTGAGATTTGATTGCGGCAATCGAAAGAGGAAAATAGCAATATGGCGAAATACGGAATAGACAGCGAATTGGCAAAGCTGGCAAAGCAGAAAGCGCCATCAAATATATACTTATATCCGATCGTGAATATAGTAATGAAATTATTTACATGTGCATCAGATGATAGAGTTGCTGTAAAAAAATATGTAACACCTGGATATAAGAACGGAAAACTATCTACTTTTGTCATTGAACCAAAGAAAAACAGCGGTATTCTTCCGTGTATTATATTTTATCATGGCGGGGGATTTTTACTAAAAGCGTCAAGGGCACATTACCAGATTGCAAAATGGTATGCGGAAATGGCAAAATGCAAGGTGGTTTTCACAGATTACAGATTATTACCGAAAAATAAATATCCTGTTGCTGTTGAAGATTGCTATTGTACGTACAAGTGGATACTTAATTGTGCCGATATGTTAGAAATCAACAAGGAAAAAATAATTGTGACAGGCGATAGCGCCGGGGGGAATCTTGCTGCTGCGGTTACGCTGATGCTATGGGATAGAGTTCAGATTTCACCCTTGGGGGCACTGCTGATATATCCTGTTGCAGATAGGCGTATGATAACGGAATCTATGAAGAAATTTACAGATACACCTGTTTGGGATGCAACACGAACAAAAATGTTTTGGAAGGCGTATTTAGGAAATCAAGCGCCTAAACAAATTCAATACGCATCGCCTATAGAAGCAGAATCATTGGAACATTTTCCAGATGTATATATGGAAGTGGCTGAATTTGACTGCCTTCGTGACGAAGGGATTGCCTTTGCAGAAAGGTTACGGGCAGAAGGCGTTTTTACAGAACTTCATGAAGTAAAAGGTGCATGTCATGGCTATGAAATAGTGCTTGAAAGTAGAATTGTAGAAGAATCCATGCAAAGAAGAATCCGTTGGATACAATCTGTTTTTAATAAGCAATGAAAATGAATTAGACAGTTTCCGATTTATTGGGCAGCAATCCAGGATGTCTCGCTCTCCCTTTCATCATTTTGACGAACGTAAGAATTGATAGGCATTTATCAACACGGAAGGCAAAAGGGATAACGCTGACAATAAGGAGTCTTTCATATGAACAAACCATCATCCTGCGGCCATTCCGGGATCCATCTTCTCCCGCTCCTGCGCGGCAGGGCGCAGGCGGAGGCCCGTATCACTGGCAGCGAAAGTTATCCCGCCATTTCGGGCCTTGTGCGGTTTTTCCAGACCGGCTGCGGCGTGATCGTCTGCGCCGAGATATGCGGCCTCCCCCAGGACAGCCGCGCCTGCCATGAGCGGATCTTCGGATTCCACATCCACGAGGGGACCAGCTGCGGCAGCGGCATGGACGGGGCGTTTGCCGGTGCCATGTCGCACTATAATCCGAACGACTGCGGACATCCTCACCACGCCGGAGATCTTCCTCCGCTCTTCGGGAACAACGGGCTCGCGCTCTCCGCGTTTTTGACCAACCGCTTTTCGGTAGACGAAGTGACCGGCAGGACTGTTATCATCCACGATCAGCCGGATGATTTTACCACCCAGCCCTCCGGAAATTCCGGCACAAAGATCGCTTGCGGCGTGATCCGGAGCACAAGAGCCTCCTGCCGGTAAAACGCGGAGATCAGAATGTGGTACGGAACTCCGCTGCCGCCCTTGGCCGCATGACGCCGCCTTCGTCTCACCCGATTTTTCCGCCTCTTTCTTGCCGGTTTTCACACACTTCGGTTATATAGTCGGCACACTCGAAAATCGGTAAAGTTCGGCGATTAAAATGTGGCGTGGACTGCGTTGT
>CAMWTF010000094.1 GCA_947177105.1 uncultured Lachnospiraceae bacterium
CCCGAGTTCCCCCTGCCCACCTGCCCCCCCCCCGCCCGCCGTCGCCCCCCCCCGCCGCTCCCAATGTGGGGGGTATCGTGGGACAGATCGCCACGGAGCATGATTTGGACCCCGAGGACGATATCACTTTCACCGGGGTGGAGAGCCTGAGTATTCAGGAGAGCATCAAGGCCGTGGTGCGTGAGAGCCGGAACGAGGGCCGGATTATAGCCAAAAGAAATTATGTGGGCGGCATAGTGGGCAAAGCGGATTTCGGCGCCATTGTCTCCTGTGAATCCTATGCAAATATTCAGAGTACAGGCGGCAGCTATGTGGGCGGCATCGCAGGGAGTTCGGACTATACCATTCGCAGCTGCTTCAGCACGGGATTTTTGGAGGGCAAAAGCTATGTGGGCGGCATAGTGGGCATGGGCAGTGAAATCTATTACTGCGATGCCATGAACCATTTGGAAGTCAAAGGGGAAAAGCTGGGAGCCATCGCCGGGGATTTACGGGAAGAAGGACTGCTATACGACAACTATTATGTGAGTGACAGTGTGGCAGGCATAGATGGCATAGGATATGGCGGCGGCGCGATTCCTCTGGCGTATGAGGAGTTTTCCGCACGGGAAGGATTACCCGAAGAATTTCGTCTGCTGACCCTGCATTTCGTGGTGCTGGATGAGGACGGAGAACTTCAGGAGGAGGTGGCGTCCCTGGAGGTGCCCTATGGCAGCAGCCTGACAGCGGACCAGCTGCCGGAGTTGCCGGAAAAAGAGGGCTGCTATGGGCAGTGGCCGGAGATCGACTACAGCCATATCACAGAGAGCCAGGTGCTGGCCGCAGAGTATACCAAGTGGATCACCGCATTGTCCGCGGCGAGTTTGGAATCTGCAGAGGATCAGGCGGAGATCCTGGTGGAGGGCCGCTTCTACCCGGAGGATACGTTGGAGGTAGCAAAGGACGAAGGGGATATCTATCATCTCAGAATCCGCACTGCAGAAGGATTTTATGATCAGCCCGTCAGTGTGCGTCTGCATCGGAGCCTGTTGCCGGAGCATTACGAGATCCGGCTGCGGCAGGGCGGAAAAGACACCGTGATAGAGAATAGAATAATGGGCAGTTACGTGGTGTTTGACTTAGAGCGTCCGGACAGTTTCCAGATAGTCAAGGTTTCCCCTCAGATTCCCATGAGGTATTACATAATGGGCGGCGTGGCAATCCTGCTGGTGTTGATCCTGATTATCCGCAAGCTCGTAAAGCGCAGGAAAGCGAGGCGGGCAGGCGGCGGAGCCGGGGACATGGGAAAGGAGCGGACTGCCGCGCAGGAGACCGAGGAGGCGGAAAAAGTGCAGGACGCGAAACAGGAGCCTGAGACAGTCCAGAAAGCCCAGCCGAAGGAGGAGGCATCAGGGAAGAATTAGCCTGTCAAACTGCCGGGACGGCATCAAGAGATAGGGAGAATAATGTAAATAATGCAAATAAAGGAATGGGTGCTGTCGCGGACACACCCATTCTTATGGTATAATGGCATTGCCCCAAACAGGGAGCATATATTTATGACAGGAGTAGAATTGACTTATGCATATCGACACCATAATTTTTGACATGGACGGCACTCTGATCGACACAGAAAAATATTACCGGATTTTCTGGCCCATGGCCCTAAAGGAGTTTGGGTACGAGATGACGGACGAACAGGCGCTGTCCATGCGGAGTCTGGGGCGGCCTTTCGCCCCGGTCCGGCTGCGGGAAATGTTTGGTTCTCAGCTGGACTATCACGCTGTGCGGGAGCGGCGTAAAGCCCTGATGGAGGAAAGGCTGGACCGGGAGGGCATAGAGTTAAAGCCCGGGGCCCTGGAACTGCTCTCCTGGCTCAAACGTCACGGGATCCGCAGCGCCATTGCCACCGCCACAGATCTGCAGAGGACGGAAAAATACCTGGGCGGGCTGGGAATCCGCGACTACTTTGATCAGGTCATATCCGCCACTATGGTAAAGGAAGGAAAGCCCTCCCCTGACATCTATCTTTACGCCTGTGGGCAGTTGGACAGGCGGCCCCAGGATTGTCTGGCAGTGGAGGACTCCCCCAATGGTGTGCTCAGCGCCTGCCGGGCGGGCTGCCGGGTGGTGATGGTCCCGGACCAGACGGATGCAGAGCCGGAACTGGAGAAGCTTCTATATGCCAAAGTAAAGAGACTGGATGAAATCATAGGGCTGCTGTGACAGCCCTTTTTCTGCTTTTTTGCGCTGAAACCGGTATTGCAATTCGCAATTCGCTGTGTTATTATTTTAACGATGGCGATGAAAGCGCTATTGCGGGCGATGGAAATTCTATCGCAGGTGATGGCAGATTCACCGCAGAGAAAGCAAAAAGAAAACGGAATTGCGGCCGGAGCAGCTGCGGAAAATGCTGCTCCCGGACGAAAGGCCGCAGGAAAGGAAACGCACATGAGATTCGATGATATTATCGACAAAGTAAACCAATGCAGCATGAAAAAGATGGCTGTGGCGGCCGCTCAGGACGAGGCGGTGCTGCGCGCAGTCTGGGAGGCCAAGAAGAAGGGCATTGCGGATGCCATTCTGGTAGGCGACGAGGCCAAGATCCGTGAGATTGCGGCAGAGATGAATATGGATCTGAGCGGCTTTCAGATTATTGACGAGCCGGATATGACCCAGGCGGCGCTGAAAGCGGTGAAGCTGGCTCATGACGGTGTGGTTGATATGTACATGAAGGGTCTGGTGGATACCAAGAACTTCTTAAAGAGCGTACTGGACAAGGAAGTGGGCCTGCGTACGGGCAACCCTCTGTCCCATGTGGCCGTGTTTGAGGTGCCGGGTATTCCGCAGCTGCTGTTTTTGACGGATGTGGCGTTTATCACCTATCCCACGCTGGAGGATAAGATACATATTATCAACAACACAGTGCCTGTGGCAAAAGCCTGCGGCGTGGAATGCCCCAAAGTGGCTCCTCTGGCGGCGGTGGAGGTGGTCAATCCCAAGATGCCTGTCACCGTAGACGCCGCGGAACTGACCCGCATGAACGAGGCGGGCGAGATCACCGGCTGTATCGTGGATGGTCCCCTGTCCCTGGATCTGGCCATCGATCCCGAGGCAGCTAAACACAAAGGCGCCACAGAACGCAAGATCCAGGGCGATGCGGATATTCTGCTGTTCTCGGATATCCATGCGGGCAACAATGTATATAAGGCCATTGTACATATGACCAAGGCAGAAAACGGTTGTATCCTAACGGGAACGAAAGTGCCCGTTATCCTGACCAGCCGCTCGGACACCTTTGAGACCAAGGTTAATTCCATTGCTCTGGCGGCAGTAGTGGCGGCGGAGATGGGCCAGGGAGAATAGGCGTAAAGAGGGAAACGGAACTGCGTAAGATATAAACAGCCTGCAAGGAAAAAGACAAGAGGAAATTTTGCATGCGAAACGAAAATAGGGAGGAAAAACAGATGTCAGTGAAGAGCCTAATTATTAATCCCGGTTCCACCTCCACCAAGATAGGTGTGTTTGAGGACGAGAACCTGTTGTTTGAGGAGACCCTGCGCCATTCCACGGAGGAGATCAGCCAGTACGCATCCATTGTGGACCAGAAGGATTTCCGCAAGAAGATCATTACCGACTTATTGGAGGAAAAGAATTTTGATATCGAGACCCTGCATGTGGTGGTGGGACGTGGCGGCATGTTAAAACCCATCCCCGGCGGCACCTACGCCGTGACGGATGAACTGCTGGCGGACTTGAAGGTGGGTGTACAAGGGCAGCACGCCTCCAATCTGGGCGGCATTCTGGCCAGGGAGATCGGCGATTCCATCGGCGTTCCTTCCTATATTGTAGATCCCGTGGTGGTGGACGAACTGATGCCCATCGCCAGGTATTCCGGTGTGCCGGAGCTGCCCCGCACCAGCGTGTTTCATGCGCTGAACCAGAAGGCAGTCGCCAAGAGATATGCCAGGGAAACCGGCAGATCCTATGAGTCCCTGCGCCTGATCGTGGTGCATATGGGCGGCGGTGTGTCCGTGGGCGCTCATGAGTGCGGCAAGGTGGTGGATGTGTTCAACGCCCTGGACGGCGATGGCGCGTTTTCCCCGGAGCGTGCGGGGGCAGTGCCCAGCGGCGCGCTGATCAAGATGTGCTACAGCGGCCAGTATACCGAGAAAGAGGTATATGGCAAGATTGTGGGCAAGGGTGGTTTTAACGCCTATCTGGGAACCAACGATATGCGTGAGGTGACAAAGCGCGCTAATGAGGGGGATACCAAGGCTGCGGAGGCCAAGGCGGCTTTCCTGCTGCAGGTGGCAAAGGACATCGGCTCCATGGCCTGTGTGCTCCATGGCAAGGTGGACCAGATTATCCTCACCGGCGGCATTGCTTACGGTGCGGATGTGTGCGAAGCCCTGAAGGAGAGAGCGGGTTGGATTGCCCCCGTAACAGTATATCCCGGCGAGGACGAACTGTTGGCTCTGGCCCAGGGAGCGCTCCGTGTGTTAAACGGCGAGGAGCAGGCTATGGTATATTAAGCGGGCTGCTTCTTAAAAGTGTATAAAACGGCGTCTGTCCAAGGCATATGAAGCTTGGGCGGGCACCGTTTACTATTATAAGAATAATTCCGTTCATTTGATAGAACAGCACTGGTTTATGAATCATGTTATCGCCGATCAATATCCTTGCCGGACCGGAAATAACCGTCAGCGCAGACACGCTCCGGACATCACGGGGCGTCAGGGTTTTTCCGATACTCCCGCGGGGAGCGGCCATACACCTTCCGGAACAGATCCTTGAAATAATTGCTGTCGTTGAAGCCGCATTCCAGGGCGATATTTGTGATGGTGTTGTTGGTGGTCAGCAGAGCGGTCTGGGCATGTTTTAAACGCACATAGTTCAGATATTCCTTGAATCCCATGCCCGTGACCAGTTTGAATTTCTTGCTGAAATAGGTAGGGCTGAGAGAGGCGATTTCCGCCACATCACTCAGTGTCAGCGGGCGGCGGAAATTCTGGTAGATATAGCGGGTAGCCTGCTGGATATCTGCGTCCCGCACATTAATGATTTCCGGCTCTGGCTGGTGCATAACCGAATGCCGGGCCAGAAACAGAAGCAGCTGTTGAAGGTAGCAGGTGGTAAAATCGGCGGAATACTTGTCCAAACCCGTAGTTTCGGACAGCATGCGGCCTAGCAGATCAAAATACTCTTCCAGATACAGGCTGGGTATGCTGCCCATGAAAGAGGAGGCGCTGCCGATCACATCCTTGTAGAGAAAGGTCTTTTTGAATAATATATCCACCATCTCGCAGTTGATGCCGGAATAGTATCGGGAATAGTGTACCTCGCCGGGGGCGATGAACACCAGATCTCCCTTTTCCAGTTCGTGAACCTGGTCCCGGAGCAGAAAGCGGCACTTGCCGGAGAGCAGGCAGAAGATCTCATAAAAACCATGGTAGTGATCCGGCTGCAGGGGAGTATTATCTCCTCGCAGTCCCTTGTAGATGATGATGTTATCAATATCAGACCGTCCTCTGCATATAACTGCCGCCATTGTTGCCTCCTTCCTGCATATCGCAGGCATACCCGCAATATTCCTCTTGAATGAAAGGGCCGGACCCCGCAGAGGAGTCTGGCCCTTTGTAAGATGCATGTAATCCCTTATAAGGGGAATTTAAAGTATCTCTTTGCGTTGTTGTAAGAGATATCCGTGACAATCTCTGACAGGATATCCATATCTGCAGGAAACTCTCCGCTCTCCACCCAGTTGCCGATCAGGTTGCACAGTATGCGGCGGAAGTACTCGTGCCTGGTGTAGGAGAGGAAACTCCGGGAGTCGGTCAGCATTCCCACGAAGCCGGACAGGTTGCCCAGGTTGGCCAGAGAGATCATCTGATCCTGCATACCGGTCTTGTGGTCATTGAACCACCATGCGCTGCCCTGCTGGATCTTGGCCACTGCGGTGCTGTCCTGGAAACAGCCCAGAATCGAGCCGATGGCCTGATTGTCGTTGGGGTTTAAGCTGTACAGGATAGTCCTGGGCAGTTCATCGGTCTTAATCAGCGCATTCAGGAAATCAGCCATCTGAGAAGAAGGGGCGTAATTGTTGATGCAGTCGTATCCGGTGTCAGGCCCCAGCTTCTCATACATCAGGGTATTGTTGTCTCTCTTACAGCCGTAGTGCAGCTGCATAGCCCAGTCGAGTTTCGCGTATTCTCTGCCCACAAACAGCATGAACGCCGTCTTGAACTTCAGTTCCTCCTCCTTGGTGGGAATCATGCGGTTCTGGCGCTTTAAGAAGATCTCCTCGATCTCGTCATCGGAGGCGGGGCAGTACATCACATACTCCAGGGCGTGGTCGGATACATTGCAGCCCATGGAGGCAAAGAAAGCCATACGCTCTCTCAGGGCGTCCTTTAGCTGGGCAAAAGTGATAATCTCGCTCTTTCCCACGGTGGCGGCCAGCTTATCCAGATAGTCCAGATAGTCGGGCTTTTCGATATTCATAGCCTTGTCGGGCCTCCAGGCAGGCAGCACCTTCACCTCGAAACTGTCATCCTCGGCGATTTTCTTGTGCCATTCCAGAGAGTCAATGGGATCATCGGTGGTGCAGATCAGAGTCACATTGCTCTGGCGAATCAGGTTGCGCACACTCATGGAAGGCTCACGGAGCTTTTCGTTGCACAGATTCCACACCTCGTCGGCAGTTTTTTTGTTCAGCACACCTGTGTAGCCGAAATATCTCTGCAGTTCCAGATGGCTCCAGTGGAACAGGGGATTGCCGATGGCCTTGCCCAGACACTCCGCCCACTTGCAGAATTTTTCGTAGTCAGAGGCGTCCCCGGTGATGTACTTCTCGTCCACACCGCAGGAACGCATGAAGCGCCATTTGTAGTGGTCGCCGCCCAGCCATACCTGGGTGATGTTGTCGAACTGTCTGTCCTCGGCGATCTCCCTGGGATTAATGTGGCAGTGGTAGTCCAGCACAGGAGTGGTCTCGGCGCAGTCATGGAACAGCTTCCTGGCAGTCTCCGTCTCCAGCAAAAAATCTTTGTCCATAAAACTTTTCATTTTACTTCCCTCCATTTTTAATATTGTATGTGATAGCTTGACGCTTTTGGTACCGAAAGAACCTTTGGGTTTATTTCTGGCAGTCGTGGCTGCTGGCCAAGGTGGTGCCCCGGTGTACCACTTCCCCGGAAAATACAGTCTGCTTGGGCATCTCCTTGCCGCCCAGCACTCCCATCAGAGTGAGAATCAAACTCTGGCACAGGGTTTCCAATTTGTTGTCAATGCTGGACATCTCTGGCTCACAGCAGTGTACCAGCAGGGAGTTATTGTAGCCGATGACGCACAGTTCTTTTGGGATGGACAGTCCGGCGTCCAGGGCAAAACGGACAGCGCCCATGGCCAGGCAGTCGTCCGAGGCGATGATGCCGTGGAACTGCAGTCCCTTCTGGTAGAGCTTCATCAGATGGCTGGCCATGGCGTGGATATCCTCATGGGAACCCTGATAGAACTGAATCAGGTTGCTGCTTCTCAACAGCTTTTGTGACTCCATGGCGCTGCGGTAGCCGGCCATTTTCTTCTTACTGCTGTAGGAGGTGGAGTTGGTAAAATACAGGATATCCTCCACACCGGCCTGGATCAGCTGCAAAGTGGCCTCATATACGGAGGAAAAGTCATCCGACAGGATGCTGTACACATTGGGGGCCTCCAGAGCGGCGTTCAGCAGCATCACCGGAACCTGGGCGGCGGCGTCAAGAATATACCGGTTTTCCGTATCCTTGTCATAGACAAAATTGGAGCCCACCAGAATAATGCCGTCCACCTTCTTGGTGATCAGCAGATTCATGCAGCTTTTTTTGCTCTCCAGGTCATAGCCGGTGCAGCACAGGATACTGTCATATCCGTTGGCCCGCAGCTTCTGCTCAATATAGTAGATGGCCTTGGCCAGATACAGGTCGGAGGAGTCGGCACACATGATACCGATGGTTTTCATGGTGTTGAGTCCCAGCCCTCTGGCAAAAGCGTTGGGTGTGTACTCACATTGGTTGATGACATCCAGCACCTTCTGCTTGGTCTTCTCGCTGACATTACTGCTGCCGTTGAGCACTCTGGATA
>CAMWTF010000095.1 GCA_947177105.1 uncultured Lachnospiraceae bacterium
AGCAACCCTGAGAATTTCGTGCTCGATGCTTTCCTTGTGGGCTTCAAGTTCCGTGTGTTTGGGGATATGAAAAAGTCTTGAAATTATCAAAGCCAGAAAAGAAAGTCATGCCCTGTGTGATGGAATGTATAGAACTTCTTTTTGCCGCATATTATGAGGAAATCGATGATCCCGACCATGCGGACGACGCCTGTAAAATTTATGATTTTGTCAAAGCACGAGAAAAAACCATCTGGGAGCATATACAATAGCTATGCGAGACCGCTATGTTAATCACGATAGGCTTTCCACCTCTCAGCAGGTTCGCCCGGAGTAAAGAGTTCACCTGTACCGCACTCCGCAAGCCGGGTATTCAGGTCATTGATCAAACTGGCAAATACTTCTTTCGGCTCATCTCCCCTGATATACAGCACAACACACTCCGTTTCCGTATCTTTTCCAACATTAAATTCTATCATCGGCAACTCTTTTGCAGATTATTCCGGCCGCAGCACATACCCGGCATAGAGCCCGGCTCCCAGGGTTAGGGCATCCTCGTCAATATCAAAATTCCCGTTATGTGCAGCGTTCAGTGTGTTGGGCTTTTTGGGATTGCCCGTTCCCAGATATGCGTATGCACCGGGGGTATGGAGAATGTACTCGGCGAAATTATCGCCGCCCAGCGATAATTTTCGGTCCGCGGAAACTCTGCCGTCGCCCCAGATCCGTTTTACCACCTCCGCCGCCTCCTGACATACCAGGGGATCATTGATCAACGCCGAGGCAAAATCCGTCCATTGAATCTCCCCGCTTCCCCCGTAAATACCGGCGATGTTTTGTACTGTATCCGTCACCAGCTTCTGCATCTGCTCCCGGCTCTCCTGGGATATGGTTCTGGTGGTTCCCTCAAGCACTGCCGTCTCCGCCAGGGCATTGTAGGTAGTTCCCGCCTCCAGCCTGCCCACGCCGATAATAACCGGTTCCACAGGAGATGTACAGCGCGTGACCAGCGCTTGGAGAGCCACTACGATATGGCTGGCGATATACAAGGCATCAATCCCCAACTGGGGAGTGGATACATGGGCGGCTTTCCCCCGAATCACAATCTTAAAATGATCCACCGCCGCATTGTTCAGACCGGGCTTTAAGCCCACCTGACCGGAAGGAATGTCCGGGGCTGTGTGAAGGCCAAAGACACGGCGGGCGCCCTCCAGGACTCCGGCTTCCAAAAAAGGTTTTGCCCCCTGGCCGATCTCCTCCGCTGGCTGAAAAATTAAACGTACTTCCCCTCCGAAGGCGTTCCGGTTTGCCGCCAGCAGCCTGGCCGCTCCCAGCAGACAGGCCACGTGGGCATCATGCCCGCAGGCGTGCATCACTCCATCTATCTGGGAACAATAGCTGACCCTGTTGGTCTCCTGTATGGGCAGCGCATCCATATCCGCCCGCAGTACAATGACGCTCTCTCCTTTTCCCTCTCCCCGAAGAATGCCCAAGACGCCGGTCTCTCCTACACGGGAATGTGCAATGCCAAATTGATCCAATTCCTCCTCAATGCGCTCCGCCGTGCGAAACTCCTTGAGGCTCAGTTCCGGTTGTTGATGAAATTCCCGCCGGAGTGATACAATATATGATTTTTCCAGATTCAACTGTTCCAAAATATATGACATAATTTCCCCTTTTCCGCATAAAGGAAATTCAGCATAGTCCGACTTTCTTTTATGCCTGCGAATAAATTTCACTTCTAACCGGAATCCTGGCCCGCAATAGTTCCAGTCTTCCCAAGGCATCCTGCAGTGTCTCATCTCTTTTGGCAAAATGCAGGCGGATGAATCGATTTTCCTTTTCCTTAAAGAAACTGGAACCGGGCACAGCTCCCACGCCCACCTCTCTTGCCAATGCTTTACAGAACTCCAGGTCGCTCTCATATCCGAACTCTGAAATGTCCAGAAGCACATAATAGGCCCCCTCCGGAACTGTGTGAGACAAATGCAGATCATCCAGCCCCTTTAGAAACAAGTTACGCTTATGTGTATATTTTGCCAGCAGATCCTCATAATAGTCCTGAGTGAATTTAAGGCCCGGTATCACAGCTTCCTGCAGCGGCGCAGCCGCACCCACCGTCAGAAAGTCATGCACTTTTTTGATTCGCTCCGTGATCTCCTCCGGCGCAATGGTATATCCCAGGCGCCACCCGGTGATGGAATAGGTTTTTGACAGGGAGGAACAGGAAATCGTCCGCTCCCACATGCCGGGCAGACTGGCAAAATAGATATGCCGGTGGGGAGCATAGACAATATGCTCATACACCTCATCCGTGATCACATAGGTATCATATCTCCTGGCCAGATCCGCGATAATGCCCAACTCCTCCTCTGTGAATACCTTGCCGCAGGGATTGGAGGGATTGCAGAGGATCAGCGCCTTGGGATGTGCCCGAAAGGCATCCTCCAGTGCCTCCGGGTCAAAGTGGAAATCGGGCGGCTGCAGGGGCACATAGATGGGCCTGGCCCCGGAGAGAATCGTGTCCGCTCCATAATTTTCATAAAACGGAGAAAAGACAATAACTTTATCGCCGGGATTTGCCACTGTCATCATGGCAGCCATCATGGCCTCCGTGCTTCCGCAGGTGGTTACAATCTCTCTGTTCGGATCGATATTGCGTCCCATGTATCGGGATTGTTTTTCTGCCAGCGCCTCCCGGAAATTCTGCGCTCCCCAGGTGATGGAATACTGATGAAACTCCTCATGGGATACTTCCTTTAGCCGTTTCAAAATGGGCTCCGGCGGTTCGAAATCCGGGAAACCCTGGGACAGGTTCACTGCCCCATATTGATTGGAAATACGGGTCATACGCCGTATTACCGAATCCGTAAAACCTTCTGTGCGTTCAGATAACTTCTGCATTTTTCGGCCCCCCTGTAATATAGGATTTCTGATCATTCAGTATGTGCCGTTCATCCAGGGCATCCTTGATCCGGTTCATAACCAGCAGGTTCTCCGACGGTGTCTCTCCCAGAAAATACGGCCGTTTCTCAATACCGATGCCGTGCTCGCCGGAGGCGACACCCCCCAGCGCATAAGCTTTATCATACGCCTTTTCCATATTCCTGTGCAGCTGCTCCTGCCAGGCTGCCTCGTCACGGCCATCCCTCACCACGCAGAGATGCACATTCCCGTCTCCCGCATGGCCGAAGCTGACCATCCTCATACCGGAGACAGCCTCCAATTCATTGATAAAACGTATGTACCGCGCCGTTTGACTGATGGGCACCACGATATCTACAGGCCATTGCTCCGACACCGCCTCCACGGCCTTTACCAGGGCGCCCCGGACACGCCAGATGTCAGCAGCCTGCCGGGGATCCGCCAGCACGATATAGTCCATGGCTCCGTCGCCCAGCACCAACTCCCTCACCCGCTGCAAATTTGCCTCCACCTCGTCCCTGTGCCCGTCAAAAGTCAGCAAAATATAGGAACCGGCATCAGGTCTCGGATACTTTATACCGGAAAAGGACTCTCCCAGAGCCACCACCTTGCGCTCCATAAATTCTACCGCCGTGGGAGCCACATCCGCGCGCAGGATAGACAAAACGCTCTGAATACCTGTCTGTAGATCCCCGTAGGGTACAAGAACACTTACAGATGCCTCCGGCTTAGGAACCAGGCGCAGCAGGCATTTTGTGATCACTGCCAGGGTTCCCTCTGAACCAATCAACAGGTTTTTCAGGGATAAACCGCTGGCATCCTTCACCTGCTTGCCGCCTGTGTTCAGTATACTGCCATCGGCCAGCACCGCCTCCAGCCCCCTCACATAATCCCGGGTGACGCCATATTTCACGGCCCTCATGCCTCCGGCATTGGTGCTGATATTACCGCCGATGCTGGAAGCTTTCTCCCCCGGATCCGGGGGATAGAATAGTCCCCTCTGTTCCACATATGCCTGGAAGTCCTGCAGCAAAACCCCCGGCTCCACCATGGCAGTCATGGTATCTTCATCCAGTTCGAGGATCCGGTTCATCCGGGACAGATCCAGGATGATGCCGCCCTTTATGGGAACGGTGGAACCCACCAGATTGGTTCCCGCTCCCCTAGGCGTAACCGGAATATGATTTTCATAGGCATAGCGCAGGATACCGCTGACCTCCACGGTGGATTTCGGAAACAACAATGCATCCGCTTCGCCGTGAAGGTGCCCCAGGGCATCGCTGAGATACTCCGTCGGAATATGGTCAAAAACCAGCCGGTCATGGTCCGAAATAATTTCTTCAAGCAATTTTCTGTCTATCTGCATATGTATACCTCTCTGCGTATTGGGATGCGGAACACTTCTATTACTCCGCCAGCAAATCCTGATCCCAGCCTACCTTGATAAAGTAACCGCCATAGTTATCATTAAACACCTTCTCTGTCTCGGCTGACTGAAATGCCTTGACAATTTTTTCATATACGGCCACTTTTTCCGCATCCGCCAGATCAGCCGTTCTGGCGGCAATCAGGTTCCAGTACTCCTCAACGTCCAGAACGCTGTCCTTATATATGGCTTCCTCCGTCTTCAGACCAAAGTCCAGGGCATAATTGCCGTTGACCACTGCGGCCTCCACATCGGGCAGGGCGGAGGGGATGACATTGGCCTTTAACTCCTTGATGGTAATTCCCACATTGTAATTCTCTATATCATCAACGGTAGGGTTGAATGCCGCCTCGGGCTTTAAGGTGATAAGTCCCGCCGCCTCCAGCACCTTCAGGGCACGGCCGCCGTTGGTCAGATCATCGGGAATCGCAACTGTATCGCCGTCCTTTAGCTCTTCCACGGAAGATATTTTCTGGGAATAGAGATTCAGGGGAATGATAAAGGTGTTACCCACATTCTGAATCTCATATCCATAGGCTTCAACCTCGCTCTGCAAATAGATGCGGTGCTGGAACGCGTTCAAGTCGATTTCACCGTTTGCCAGCGCATTGTTGGGGGTAACATAGTCCGAGAACTGCACAATCTCCAGATTGATGCCCTCTGCGTTTAACACCTCCTGAGCAGGCGTCCACAGTTCCTCATAGATACTTCCCACCACACCGAGCTTCACGGTAACCGGATCTGTCTCCTGAGCGGGAACCGCTGCCTCGCTGCTCTGATCCGTGGATTCACCTGATGCGGCATTATTCTGGTTTCCCGATGACGCGCCGCCATTGGCGGGTTCCCCACTGCCTGCATTGCCGCAGGCGCCAAGAGCCAGGGTCAGCAGCGCTGCGGAGAGCGCCAGAGTGACAAGTCTTTTCAGTTTCTTCATAATTTTTCTCCTCCTATTAGTCAATCTTCTTGTTGTATATAAGTTTTACAGCTGCCTGATAGGTTATCGTTCATGTGTATTTTTTTTAACCACCAGACTGCCGACAAACTCCAAAACACACACCATAATCACCAATACCACCACCGTGACATTGGTCACGTCCACCATATTCCGGTCATGTCCATAACGCACCGCGAAATCTCCCAGTCCGCCGGCTCCCACCACACCGGCCATTGCTGTTAGATTGAGCAGGCTGACAGCCGTGATGGTGGTGCCTCTGGCGATGGCAGCCACGCTCTCCCGCAGATAGACCCGGAAGATGATATCTATGGGGCCGCAGCCCATGGAGAGCGCAGCCTCGATAAGCCCCGGATCAATCTCCGCCAGGGCGCTTTCTACCTGGCGTGTAAAAAACGGCACTGCGCCGAACACCAGGGGCACGATGGCCCCTCTTACATAAATGGCCGTACCCATGATGGCCCGGGAGAGCGGCATAACCCATGTCAGCAGGATGATAAAGGGAATGGATCGGAAAAGGCTGATCAGTTTGTCTAAAACCTGATAGACAAACCGGTTCTCCAGTATGGCCCCCTGCCCGGTGACAGAGATCAACACCCCCAGAATAAGCCCGATTATAAAAGTAATCACGCCCGACCACGCCACCATCAGCAGTGTGTCCCCGATGGCCTCATAGAAAGCGGGCAGCTTCCCCATAACATTTGGTATCCAGTTATTTAGAAATTCCTGCATTTTTACTCCTTCCCTGCATATTCGGATTTTATCACTTCCACACATACATTTTTTTCTCTCAGATATTTCATTGCACTTTCAATCTGTTCCTGCTCTCCGCTGATGATGGCCACTGTTCCGCCCACCGGGGCATCCTGCACGATTTCAATATCCGCATAGATAATATTCATAGTAATATGGAATTTCCGGGACACAGTGGAAATCAGCGGCTCCGATACGTTCTTCTGTATATAGGACAGCCTGACTATGATCTCCCCAGGGTTTAAGGCGGTAATGGGTGAGTCCGCGGCAATCAGTTCGTCTATCTTCCTGAGATTGGATGTAGTGCGGATAAAATTCCGGGTGACAGTCTGTTCAGGAGCTGCAAAGATGGAAAATACTTCCCCCTGCTCTACCACCTGTCCATGCTCCATCACCGCAACCCTGTTGCAGATTTCCTTAACCACAGCCATCTCATGGGTAATAACCACCACCGTGATTCCCAGTTTTTCATTCAGCTGCTTTAAAAGCCGCAGAATGGCTTTGGTGGTCTGGGGGTCCAATGCGGATGTAGCCTCGTCACACAGCAGGACGCTGGGGTCATTGGCCAGCGCCCGGGCAATGGCTACCCGCTGCTTCTGGCCCCCAGAGAGCTGACCGGGATATACTCCAGCCTTATCTCCTATGCCCACCAACTCCAACAGCCCCTGAACCTTATCCGCTATCTCCCGGGACTTCAGACCACTCCCCCTCAAGGGATAGGCCACATTGCCGAAGACTGTCCGGGAGGGCATCAGGTTAAAATGCTGGAAAATCATTCCTATCCTTTTTCTCGCCTGGCGCAGCCCTTTGGCAGAGAGTTGCATCATCTGCTGGCCGTCCACCGTAACTGAACCAGACGTGGGTCTTTCCAGCAGATTAATACATCGGACAAGGGTAGATTTTCCTGCCCCCGAAAATCCGATAATTCCAAATATCTCACCTTTCCCGATGGACAGTGAGACATCCTTGACGGCGTGAACCTCCTGCCGTCCCTTTCCAAAGTCCTTGGAGACATGAACTAACTCAATCACTGTGATTCCTCCTACTTTAAAGTCCCACGTATTTTTCGGGGACATGCTGTCTTAGTCCTGCATATTCTGTTGATTCCCCATCAACCGTGTTGTATAATAGGTTTATTCCGTATAATACCGTATAACCATTTATAAAACCGCAGGAGGTGCAATATGTTAATATCCACACGGGGACGCTATGCATTAAGGGTTATGATCGATCTTGCGGAGCATCCGTCCGAAGACTTCATTCCGTTAAAGGTGATTGCCCGGCGCCAGGAAATCTCCGAAAAATATCTGGAGGGCATCATTAAGCTTCTGGTGAAGGCCCGGTTTGTAAACGGCCTGCGGGGAAAGGGCGGCGGATATAAGCTGACCCAAGCCCCTGAACAGTATACAGTCCTCAGTATTTTACAGCTGACAGAGGACTCTCTGTCGCCGGTTGCCTGTCTGGAACAGGATGCATCCGCCTGCCCCAGAGCATCCGTCTGCCGCACCCTGCCTGTATGGCAGGGGCTTGATCGTCTGATCCGGGATTATCTGGAGCACATCACGGTGGCGGACCTGCTTGAGGCGGATGTGAGCGGCAATGATTATGTCATCTGAGAGCCATGCCCGTAAACGCTATTGAAGCTCCTCCGGAACCCACCACAATCCATCGTTATTTTTCTCCAGATACTCCTTGAACTCATCTGAGTGGTAAGCGTCCACAATGGCCTGCGCCCAAGGCGCCTCCTTGTTTTCCTCCTTAACCACCACCTGGAGAACCAGATGCTCCTGAATGTCCTCTGTGGCCAGCGCCGTAGCAGGGTCGATTCCCGCATTATATACAATACTGCCTGTAATCACCACATAGTCAAAATCCTGAATGGCGGCGGGAATGGTGAGAGATTTCATCTCCACAAATTCCAGGTTCTTGGGATTCTCCACAATGTCATCCTGAGTGACTGTGGAAAGCTCCGTCTCCGGGTTCAGCGTAATCCAGCCAATCTTCTGGAGCAGGGCATAGGCACGGGCTGTGTTGGAG